>NZ_JBSGBF010000046.1:0-58704 GCF_053601115.1 Streptomyces sp. NPDC004788 | reverse complement strand
GGGGCCCCTCGACGGCGCCGGCGGCCGGGCCCACGGCGCCCACGGGGCCAGCGCCGCCGCGGCCGCCGCACACGCCCCGTACAGCGCGCACGCCCCCCACCCGGCCGCGGTCGGGGCGACGGCGGGCGCGGCCGCGGGGGCGACGGCGCTCCTCGCGCGCAGCCTGCGCGGACGGGGGCAACGGGCCGCGCCACACCGGCCCCGTACCGAGAGGCGGTGAGCCGCCGTGAGCGATCTGACGGACTTCACGGACTTCGCGGACTCCACGGACTTCGAGCTGGTGGACGTCTCGTTGCACGCCGAGGAGCTGGGGACCTTCGTCGTGCCCCTGCTGGCCCCCGAGGAGACGGAGCCGGTCGAGCTGCCGGAGGGCGCGGTGGTGAGCGTCGGCCTCACCTTCCGGCTGGGCCGGGCGATCGACACGCTGGTCTTCGAGGACACCCGCGAGCGGGACGGGACGGTGCTCGGGACCACCCGGACGCCGTTGGGCGGCTTCCGGCCGGGCGGACCGTACGAGGTGCGGCTGCCGCCCGAGCGGCTGCCGGTGGGGCGCACGCACTGCGGGGTGTACGTGGTGACGGGCCGGTTCAGCGACGGCGACGACGACCGTGAACTGGCCGTGGAGCGGCACCGGATCCGGGTCGCACACCAGCCGGCCGCGCACAAGCGGTGGACCGCCGCGCCGGCGCCCACGACGCCGGGCCGGGAGCTCACCAACCCGGCGGCCTGAGGGGCCCGCGCCGGCGCGCTCCGGTCAGGTGGTCAGTCGGTCAGGTGGTCAGTCGGTCAGGTGGTCAGTCGGTCAGGTGGCCAGTTCATTCAAGTGGCCAGTTCATTCAGGTGGCCAGTCGGTCATCAGGTGGTCAGTCGGGGCCGCCGTCGAGCGGCAGCCGGACCGCGTCCTCCAGGAGCAGCGCGTGGACGAACGCCTGCGGCAGGTTCCCGCGCAGCCGGCGCTGGGTCACGTCGTACTCCTCCGCGAAGAGCCCGGCGTGGCCGACCGCCGTGCGGGTGCGTTCGAACCAGCGGGCCGCCGGGACCGGACGGCGCTCGGCGCCGCAGGCGGCCGCCATGAGGAAGCCACAGAGGAGGAAGGCCCCCTCGTCCTCGCCGAGAGCGGAGTCGCCGCGGCGGAAGCGGTAGACGAAACCGTCCTCGACGAGCTCGCGCTCGACGGCCCGCCGCGTCCCGGTGAGCAGGGTGTCCCCGCCCGGCCAGGACGCCATCGGCTCGGACGCCGAGACGAGCGGGCGGAGCAGGGCGGCGTCGGGGCGCGGATCCCCGGCGGCGCGCTGCCAGCGTCCGTCGGGGTGGACACAGCGCCGGCGGGTCTCGGCGAGGATCGTCTCCGCGAGCTCCTGCCAGCGGTCGGTGCCCGGCGCGTCGATGTCCCGGGCCGCCGCGGTCAGCCCGCACACGGCGGCCAGGCGGGAGTGGGTCCACCAGGCCGGCTCCAGCTCCCACAGCCCGGCGTCCGGCCGGTGCCAGTTGGCCGCCAGGGCGTTCACGGCGGTACGCGCGGCCCGGACCCCGTCCCCGTCGAGGCGGTCCTGGCGGGCCGCGGCGGCGAGGAGTTCGAGGACCTCGCCGAAGGTGTCGAGCTGGAACTGGCTTCCGGCGCGGTTGCCGACCCGGTCGGCGGCGCCGGGGTAACCGCTGAGCGGCAGGGTCCGCTCCCGCGGCACCGGGCCGCCGTCGGTGCGGTACGCGGGCCGCAGCCCGGGCCCGTCGGCGAGCACCCGCTCGACGGCCACCCGCACGGCGGCGTCCATGAGCGGGTGCGGGCCGTGCGCGGCGACGGCGAGGCCCGCGTAGCACTGGTCGCGCAGCCAGGCGTAGCGGTAGTCGTAGTCCCGCTCCGAGCCGGCGTGTTCGGGCAGCGAGGTGGTGGCGGCGGCGACCATGGCGCCGGTACGGGGCACGGTCAGGCCGGTCAGGACCGCGTACGCCGCCCGGGCGTCGCGCGCCGCGGGGAGCGCCTTGCAGTCCGGGACGGCCTCGGCCCAGTGGCGCTCGGTGCGCCGCCAGGCCCGGTCGGCGGGTTCGGGCGCGGGCAGCGGCCGGTCGGAGAGTTCCAGGACCAGGTCCCGCTCCTCGCCCTCCGGCACGGTGAGCCGCGCGGTGAGTTCGCCGTCGGCGCCGACCCGGGCCTCCGTGACGCCCCTGAGCCGCAGCCGCAGCCCGCCCCCGGCGGCCTCCCAGGTCTCGGTACCGGCCCCGACACCGGTCCTGGGCCCGGTCCCGGTCCCGGTCCCGCCTTCGGCTTCAGCTTCGGCTTGGGCTTGGGCTTCGACGCGGTGCGGCACCAGGGGCGGGGCCTCGCCGTATCGGCCGCGTACATGGAGGCGCACGGCCACCCGGGCGGTCCCGGACACCGCCCGTATCCGGCGCAGCACCACGGCGCGGTGCGGGTCGGGCGGCGCGGCGAGCGCGTCGCGGCACTCGATCACGCCGTCGGCGAGGGTCCAGCGGAAGGTCCAGACGAGAGTGCCGTCGTGGTACGCGCCCGTGGGCACGTGCCACGGATCGACGGGGCGCGCCTGGAAGGCGCCCGCGCCTCCGATCAGTTCCGACAGGACGGCGGGGTCGTCCCAGCCGGGCACGCACAACCACACGAGGTCGCCCTCGGGCCCCACGATCGCGCCCCGTTCCCCGTCGGCCAGCAGCGCGTAGTCACCCAGCGGCCGCGGTCGGTGCGCCGGGACCGAGGGCGTGTTCGGCTGCGCCATCGGCTCATCACCTCCCGGCCCCCTCCGCCGCATGCCCGGCGGCTACCCGCTCGGACGGCGGGTACTCCGCGGAGCTCCGCGCCGACCGCTCCGGACCGGCCGCTCCGGACCGACCGCTCCGGACCGACCTCCGGGCCGACTGCTCCGGACCGGTGACAAGCGGGCCCGCGCGCGGCGCGGGTCGGCCGGTCGGGGCGGCCGGAGGCGGTAGGTCTGATCCGCGGGACCCGGCCCGAACCCGACGGCCGGAGCGGGCCGCGGCGGCTGGGGAGGCGGGATGGGACGGGCGGCGGTGGAGCTGCTCACCTGGTGGGCGGCGGTGTGCGCGTTCCAGGTGCTGCTGATCGGCCAGGTCAGCTGGCCGGAGCTGGCGGTGGCGGCGGCCGGAGCCGCGCTCGCCGCGCTCGCGGCCCGTACGGTACGGGTCGCCGCCGACGCCCGGCTGGGTCCGACGGCCCGCCTGGGAACGGCCCTGCTGCTGTGGCCGGGGGCACTCCTCGCCGACACCTGGCGGCTCGCCCGGGCCGTCGGCCGGGTGCTGCGCGGGCGCCGGGTCACCGGCCGGTTCCGTACGATCCGCTGGGCGCACGGCACGGGCCCGGCCTGGGCCTGCGGCCTCCTCTCGGCGACGCCCTCGCTCTACGTGGTCGCGCTCGGCCGGGACCGTACGGCCCTCGTGCACACGCTGCCCGGCGGGGCGGGTCCCCTGGAGTCCGCGCTGACCAGCGGCGGGCGGCGATGAGCGGCGCGCCGGGCGGGGAGTGGAACGGCTGGCTGGCCGCGCTCGGCACGCTGCTCGTGCTCGCGCTGCCGCCGGCGCTGCTCGCGGCCTGCCGCGGCACTCCCCCGGCCCGCCTCGCCGGGCTGAGCCTGACCGGCACCCTCGGCACGGTGATCCTGCTGCTCGCCGCCCAGGGCTTCGGCCGGGACGCGTACGGGGACCTCGGCGTCGTCCTCGCGGTCCTCGGCCCGGTCGGCGTCCTGGTCTTCACCCGGTTCCTGGGCGGACCCCTGGTCGGCGGCACGGCGCCGGCCCCGGACGCCGAGGGCGGCGGACGAGGGCGGGACGGGCAAGGGGCGCCACGGTGACGCCGGCGGCAAGAGCGGGGTCGCGATGAGCGCCCGTGCCGTCTGCGCCGCCGTGCTGCTCGTCGCCGGCGTCGCCGTCCTGCTGCTCGCCGTGCTCGGCCTGCACGTGCTGCCCGGCCCGTACGCGCGGCTGCACGCGCTGTCGCCCGCCACGTCGCTCGGCGGGCCGCTGGTGGTGCTGGCGCTCGTGGTCGAGGCGGGGCCGAGCCGCCGTGCGGCGGCGCTGCTCGTGGTGGCGCTGATCATGGCCGTCGGCGGTGCGCTGACCACGATCGCCCTGGGCCGGTCCACCGCGCAGTACGAGGGACGGGTGCCCCGGGAGGATCCTCCGTGACGGCCCCGCAGCCCGCCGAGGTGCTCGGCTGCGTCGCGGTCGTGCTCGCGGCGGCCGTCGCGACCGCCGCGGTCCGCACCCGCGACCCGGTGCGGCAGGCCGTGGTGCTGAGCGCGCTCGGGCTCGTCCTCGCACTGGTGTTCATGCTGTTCCAGGCTCCCGACGTGGCCCTCAGCCAGCTGGCCGTCGGCACGGCGGTGACCCCGCTGCTGATCCTGCTCACGGTGCGCACGATCGCCCGCCGGGCGACCCGACGCACGGGCGGGGGCGAGGGCGAGGGCGAGGGCCGGGGCGGGGGCCAGGGCAGGGGTCGGGCCGGAGACAGGGACGGAGGCCAGGGCGGGGGCCGCGACAGAGGCCGGGGCGGGGGCCAGGGCGGGGGCCGCGGCGGAAGCGGTGACCGGAGCCCGGCGGGTGACCGGTGAGCCGTACCGTCCGCGCCCGGCTGTTCCTGGCGGCGGCGCTCGTGTTCGGCGCCGGATACGTCCTCGCCTGTCTCGAACTGCCGCCCCTGGGCAGTCTGTTCCACCCGTACGCGCGGCGGGCGGTGCCGGTCGCGCTGGCCCGGCGGACCGCGAACACCGTCTCGTCGGTCAACTTCGACCTGCGCGGATTCGACACCCTGGGCGAGGAGTTCGTGCTGTTCACGGCCGTGCTCGGGGCCGTACTGCTGCTGCGCCGCACCCGCGACGAGCACGTGACGCGGCCGCGGCCCGGCCGGGTCCTGTCGACCGTACGGCTGACCGGCACCGTCCTGCTGCCGGTCGCCCTCGTCACCGGCGTCTACATCGTGGCGCACGGTCAGCTGACTCCCGGCGGCGGCTTCCAGGGCGGTGTGATCCTGGCGACCGGCCTGCACCTGGCGTATCTGGCCGCCGACTACCGCGTGCTCCGGCGGGTGCGGCCGCGGGCCGCCTTGGAGGTCACCGAGGCGGTGGCGGCGGGGGCCTTCGCGGGCCTCGGCCTCGCCGGGCTCGCGCAGGCGGCCGCGTATCTGGAGAACGTCCTGTCGCTCGGCACGCTCGGGTCGCTGACCTCCGGCGGTCTCGTGCCCGTGCTGAACGCGGCCGTGGGCGTGGAGGTCGGCTCGGCCCTGGTCGTCCTCCTCGCCGGCTTCATCGACCAGGCCCTGGAGATCGAATCCGAATGACCGCGACCGCGACCGCACTCCTCACGCCCCTCACGCCCCTGACATCCCTCACGTCCCTCACATCCCTCGCGATGCCTCTGGCGCCGCCCTCTCCCGACTCGCCGCTCCTCCTGCTGCCGTACCTCGCCGCGGGCTGGATGATGCTGGTCGGCGCGTACGGCCTGGTCACCAGCCGCAACGCCGTGCACGCCGTCGGCTGTCTCGGCGTCGCGCAGTCCGGGACGTACGTGCTGCTCCTCGCGGTCGGCTACCGGCGCGGCGGCACCGCGCCGTTCTTCGTCGACATCCCGCCCGGCACACCCGTCGTCGACCCGGTCGCCCAGGCCCTGGCACTCACCGACGTCGTCGTCGGAGCCGCGGTCACCGCGCTGCTCCTCGCACTGGTGCTGCAGACGGCGAAACGGCACGGCACCACCGACCCCGACGCCCTCACCGGGCTGCGCGGCTGACCGGCCGGCCCCGTGCGGAACGCGTCCGTCCTGCTGCCGCTCGCCGTCGCCTGCCCGCTGCTGGCCGCGACGGTCCTCGCCGTGCTCGGCCGCCTGCTGCCGCGCACCGCGACCGACGCGCTGGCGACGGCCTGCGCCGCCGCCCAACTCGCTCTCGTCGGCGGGCTGGCGTGGGCGTCGGGCAGCGGCGGCCGGACGGTGACGTGGCTGGGCGGCTGGACGCCGGTCCACGGCCGGAGCGTGGGGATCGTGCTCGCCGCCGACGGCCTCGGACTCGGCCTGGCCGTGCTCGTGGCCGCGCTCGTGCTCGCCGCGCTCGGGTACTCCTGGCGCTACTTCGAGGAGCCGGAGCGGGCGGGCGGCCACGGCGGCGGCTTCCCCGCCCTCGTACTGCTCTTCGAAGCCGGGGCGACGGGGTTCGCGCTCACCGGGGACCTGTTCAACGCCTTCGTGTTCTTCGAGTTGATGGGGGTCGCCGGATACGCGCTCACCGGCTACCGGGTCGAGGAGCGACGGCCGTTGCAGGGGGCGCTGGCCTTCGCCGTGACCGGCTCGCTCGCCGGCTATCTCGCGCTCCTCGGCGTCGGTCTGCTGTACGCGCGCACCGGCGAACTGACCTTCGCCCGGATCGGGCAGGAGCTCGCCCGGCACCCGGCCGACACCCTGGTGGCGGTGGCGGGCGCGCTCGTCGCCTGCGCGATGCTCGTCAAGGCGGCGGCCGTGCCCTTCCACTTCTGGCTGCCGGACGCGCACGCCGAGGCCCCGACCCCGGGGTGCGTGCTGCTGTCCGGCGTGATGGTGGAGCTCGGCCTGTACGGGCTGCTGCGCGTGTACACGGACGTCTTCTCCGGCCCGGGCGGCATCCCGCCGTACGTGCTGCGCGGCACGCTGCTCGCGACGGGTTCCGTCACCGCGCTGACGGGCGCGCTGCTGTGCTGGCAGCAGCGGCACCTCAAGCGGCTGCTCGCCTTCTCGACGGTGGGGCACATGGGTCTGTTCCTGTGCGGTGCCGGACTGCTGTCGCCCGAGGGGACGGCCGGGACGGCCCTGTATGTGGCGGGGCACGCCGGCGCCAAGGGCGCGCTGTTCTGTCTGACGGGCGTCCTGCTCGACCGGCACTCCTCGGTCGACGAGCACGGGCTGCGCGGCCGGGCGCGGGACATGCCGGTGGTGGGCGCGCTGTTCGCGGCGGGCGGGCTCGCGCTCGCCGGACTGCCGCCGTTCGGCACGGGGCTCGGCAAGTCGGTCGTGGAGCACGCCGCGGAGGAGCGGCCGTGGCTCCTGGTGCTCTTCGTGCTCGTGCCCGCCGTCACGGCGGGCGCCGTCCTGCGCGCGGCGGCCCGGGTCTTCGCCGGGGCCGGGACCCGCCCGCACCAGCGCCACTCGGGTGCGGAGACCACGGGCTCCGGCGAGGAACCCGAGGTGAGCGGTCCGCGCCGGGCGGTGCCGCCGACGATGCCCGGCGTCGCCGCGCTGCTGCTCGCGGCCTGCCTGGCCGTGGGACTGCTGCCCGTACTGTGGCGGCGCGCGGCGGTCGCGGCGACCGCCTTCACCGACCGGGCCGGCTACACGGCGGTCGTGACCGGCGCGGCCCCCGCGGTCCCGCCGGGCCCGGCGCCCGACATCTCCTGGACGGCGACGGGCGTCGCACTCGGCCTCCTCTCGACGGCCCTCGCGGCCGCCCTCGCGGCCGGAGCCCTGTGGGGACCCGCGCTGTCGGGGCGGCTCGCCCACGGCGTACGCCGGTGCGCGGACGCGGTCGACCGCACCCTGGTCCTGGCGGTCCGGCGGCAGCACTCCGGGCACGTGGGCGACTACGTGGCCTGGCTGATCGCCGGACTCACCGCGCTGACGGCGGTGTTCACGCTGTGGGGGTGAGCGCGGGGCCGGCGTCAGCCGTCGCCGCCCTCGCCGCCGTCGAAGACGCAGCCCACCGTGGCGCCGCTGCCCATGCTGACCACGCCCACCGCCGGGTCGGCGCTGGCCCGTACGAAGCCGCCACCGTAGCCGTCGCCGTAACCGTCTCCGTAGGCGTCGTCCTCGGTGCCGGCGGGGGCGCCCACGTAGATGCCCCAGTTGAGGAAGAGTTCCCGCACGCCGCCGGCGCCGTCCGGGAACGGTTCGGCGACCGGGCGGACCCGGCGCTGGACGACGTACGGGCCGTTCATGGCCTCGGTGAGCCGGTGTTTCCATTCGGCCGGGTCGGCCTGCCAGCCGGCGGTGATGCCGTGGCCGCCGTGCAGCAGGGTCGGCTTGAGGATCAGCTCGTCCTGGTGGGCGACGGCGTGGGCGAGGAGGTCGATCCGTGAGCCGCCGGGGTCGGTGGCGTGGGGGCGGACGTAACGGGTCCAGGGCAGAAGGCGGTCGACGCAGGCGAGTTCGGCGGCGTCGAACAGGGCGCGGTGCCGGTCGTCGGAGAGCATCGCCAGCGTGCCCTTGTTGCCGTACAGCTCGGCGTCCAGCCGGCTGAAGAGGCCGACGCGGCCCTGCTCCGCCGCGGTGAGAAGCGGCTCCAGCTGGGCCGCCGCCGCGAGGGCGGAGAGGTCTTCGGGCAGGAAGTAGCGGAAGACGAGGTCGACGGCCCGGCCGTCGACCGTGGGGCGGCCGTTGGGGTACGTGAACTCGCCGAGGTCGCAGGCGATTCCGTCGACTCCGTGCTCGGCCAGCTTCCCGGCGAGCACCCGCAGCCGGGGCCCGACGACGGCGAAGTTCTCCGGCGTGTCGACCACGGCGACGACGGGCGGCCGGCCGGCCGGGATGTGGGCGGCGCACTCGGCGCGCATGGTCCGCACCATGCAGGCGATCGTGTCCCGGTAGCGGAGCCGGTGCCGCCGTACGAACTCCGCGAGCGGCGGGTACGCGAGCATCGCGCGGTTGATGTCGGCGTTCTCGAAGCCGCCGAGCGCGCTGGTGATGTTGAACTCGAGCAGCTTGAAGCCGGTGCCGTCGTGGTAGAGGTCGGCCCGGCCCAGCGGATGGAGCGAGCCGGTCCGGGCGCTGCGCGTGATCAGCGCGGTCTGCAGCGGGTCCAGGCCGACCGCCTCCGCCAGGGCGGTGATGCTGCCGCCGAAGACCCGCTCCGGCAGGGAGCGCAGCAGCCCGTAGACGGTGTGCAGGTCCCGTACGACACTGGCGCGTTCGGTCTCGCCGAGGAAGGCGGGGCTGTTCAGGAACCGGTCCTGGTACGCCAGGGTGAGAGTGGCGGAATCGCGGGCGGCGGCGGTGGGGTGGACCGTCGACGCGTGCCGCGCGAGCTGCTCCCCGTACGCGTGGCCGAGTCGCGATCTGGGCGGCTGGGGCGGGCTCGTGGTCGTCATCGCTGGTCCTTTCCGGAGGCGGCCGCAGGGTCCCGGCGCACCGGGCGGCCGCTCCGCTCAGTCCGTCTCGCCGCGCTGCTCGGCGCGGGTGATCCAGTGGCGGCGGGCGCCCGCGAGGAGGGCCACCGCGACGACGGCCATGGCGACCGCGCCGGCGCCGAACACGGCGCGGGTGCCGACCTCGGCGGCGACGATGCCGCCGACGGCCGCGCCGATGGGCAGTCCGCCCCAGGCGACGAGGCGGTACACGCTGTTGGCCCGGCCGAGCAGGTGCTGCGGCACGAGGGTCTGGCGCAGCACGACCACGACGACGTTCCAGGTCACGGTGCCGCACGCGAAGATCGCGAGGGCCGCGCCGACCGCGTACGCCGAGGGCACGGTGGCCAGCACCGTCTCGCTGGTGGCGATCAGGACGGCGGTGGCGACCAACGCGCCTTCCCTGCCGAGGCGTTCGGAGAGGGCGGGCGCGAAGCGTGAGGCCAGGACGGCTCCGACGGCCTGGCAGGCGAGCATGACGCCGTAGCCGAACGGGCTCAGGTGGAGCACCCGCTCGCTGTGCACGACGAGCACGGCGAGCATCGCGTTCCCGGCCATGTTGATCAGGCAGGAGATCAGGGCGAGGCTGCGCAACAGGTGGTGCGAGTACAGCCACTTGGCGCCGGCCAGCATCTCCGACAGCACGCCCTCCGCCGCCGGCTTGGCGTCGACCGGCTTGGTGCGGCGGATGCGGCTGACCAGGACGGCGGAGCAGAGGAAGGTGGCGGCGTCCGTGGCGAACGGCAGGGCCATCGCCACGCCGAAGAGCAGCGCGCCGACGAGCGGGCCGACGAATCCGGTGCCGGCTTCCTGCGCGGCCATGACGCGGGCGTTGGCGGTGGCGAGCCCGGCCTGCGGGGCGATGAAGGGGACGAGCACCTGGGCGGCGTTGCGGCAGAGGACCTCGCCGGTGCCGAGCAGGAACATGACCGCGTAGAGCAGCGGCAGTCCGCCCCAGCCGCCGAGGATCCCGGCGGCCAGCAGGGCGAGCAGGCAGGCCCGGGTGAAGTCGACGCGCACCATCATCCGGCGGATGTCGACGCGGTCGACGAGGAGTCCGGCCGGGATGCCGAAGAGGATGAACGGCGCGGTGAAGGCGACCGAGGCCGCGCCGATCAGGCGCGGGTCGTCGGTCAGCCGGGCGGCCAGCAGGGGTGCGGCGGCGATCGTGGCGCCGTCGCCCAGCGAGGACACGGCGGCGGACCACCACAGCCGGGAGAAGTCGCCTCCCAGCCGCGGGCGTTCGGGACCGGTCGTCTCGGTCGTGTCGGTCGTCGACGCGCTCATGACACCACGGGGCGGCGCAGCCGGCAGTTCATGGTCTCCCCCTCATCGGTCCGCCGCACGAGCGGGCGCACGGGCTCGCCGAGGATAGTCCGCGTTCGACGGCCGCGTCGAGGAAAAGATCAGCTTTGTCGATCAAGCCTGTCACCTGCGAATCCCAGCCGCAACACGTTCGAACTCCATTCAAGTAAGGGGGGTTTGAGTCAAACGCTCTTCTGGTATGTTCGCGGCCGCTGGCTGCTGAAACGGCGGCCGGCGCGGTGTCTGCGTGGGGGGCATGTCATCGACGGGGCTTTCGAAAACTGTGTGAAGACGTCTGGTTCGCGCCATCTTCGCGACCCGCGGCCGGGCGTCGGCTCCCCCGTGCCTGCAGTCAGGGCTGCCACAAGCAGCCGCACGCACATCGAACGGTGAGGACAACGCTCATGGGCCTGACGAACGCGCCTCCGGAGGTAGCCGAACCGGTGACGGTCGCCGTCATCGGCACCGGGGCGATCGGCCGGGACCTGGTCAGCAAGATCGACCGGTCACCCGCCCTCGACCTGCGGCTGGTGGCCGGGCGCAATCCGGAGTCGGCGGGCCTGCGGTACGCCGAGCGCCTCGGCTACGCCACCACCGCCGCCGGCATCGAGGCCGTGCTGGCGCCCGCGCGCCCCTTCGACGTGGTCTTCGACGCCACCAGCGCCGCGTCCCACCGTGACCACTGGCCGCTGCTCGAACCGCTCGGGACGCTGGTGATCGACCTGACGCCCAGCAAGGTCGGGGAGATGGTGGCGCCCACCGTGACCGGGGTGTCGGCGACGACCGGGCGCAACGTCAACCTGATCAGCTGCGGCGGCCAGGCCTCCGTCCCGGTCGTGCACGCGCTCGCGGCCGAGTTCCCCGTCTCGTACGTCGAGGTCGTCTCCACCGTGGCCAGTGACGTCGCGGGCCGCGCCACCAGGCTGAACCTCGACGAGTACGTGGCGACCACCGGCCACGCCGTGACGGCGTTCTCCGGCGTCACGGACGTCAAGGCGATCCTCAACATCTCTCCCGCGGTGCCCCCGGCGACCTTCCGCACGGCCGTCCACGCCCTCATACCCGGCGCCGACCCGGCGGCGGTGCGGGCGGTGGTCGACCGGGTGGCCGAGCAGGTGCGTTCCTTCGCGCCCGGCTACGAGGTCACCGCCTGCACCGCGGTCGACGACCGGGTCACGATCACCCTCCAGGTGATGGCGCACAGCGACGTCCTTCCGCCGTACGCCGGGAACCTCGACATCATCAACTCCGCGGCCGTCATGGTCGCCGAGCAGCACGCGGCCCGGCTCGACCGGGCGGCCCGCATTTTGGGGGTGGCGCGATGAGGCAGGTGCTGATCCACGACCCGACACTCCGCGACGGCCAGCACGCGGTCCGGCACCAGCTCGGGGTGGCGGCCATCCGCCGCTACGCGGAGGCGGCGGACGCGGCGCGGATCCCGGTGGTGGAGGTCGGCCACGGCAACGGCCTCGGCGCCTCGTCGCTGCAGGTCGGCCTGGCCGCGGCGAGCGACGACGAGATGCTGTCGACCGTCCGGGAGGCGCTGCGCAGCAGCCGGATGGGCGTCTTCATGCTGCCCGGCTGGGGCACCTCGGGCGATCTGCGGAAGGCGATCGCGCACGGCGCCGACGTCGTCCGGATCGGTGTGCACGCCACCGAGACCTCGCTGGCCGAGCGCCACCTGGGCTTCCTGCGGGAGGCCGGCGCCGAGGCCCACTGCGTGCTGATGATGAGCCACATGGCCACCCCGGAGGAGCTGGCCGAGGAGGCCGCGCGGGCCGTCGGGTACGGGGCGCAGGGCGTGGGGATCATGGACTCCGCGGGGCACTTCCTGCCGGCGGACGTCACCGCGCGGATCGGCGCGATCGTCAAGGCCGTCGGCAGCGTCCCGGTGATCTTCCACGGGCACAACAACCTCGGCATGGCCGTCGCCAACTCGGTGGCCGCCGCCGACGCCGGCGCCACGATCATCGACGGCTGCGCCCGCGGCTTCGGCGCCGGGGCGGGCAACACCCAGCTGGAGGTGCTCGTCCCGGTCCTGGAGCGGAGCGGGTTCGCGACGGGCATCGACCTGTACGGGCTGCTCGACGCGGCCGACCTCGCCGAGCGCGAGCTCATGCCGGCGCCGCCGGTCACCGCGTCGATGAGCATCGTCAGCGGTCTGGCCGGAGTGTTCTCCGGATTCAAGCACCGGGTCGTGGAACTCTCCGCGGCCGCCGGTGTGGACCCGCGCGACGTCTTCTTCGAGCTCGGCCGGCGGCAGGCCATCGCCGGCCAGGAGGACCTGATCGTCGACGTCGTGGCGGAGCTGAGCGGCCGCGGCGCGACCGCCTGACGGCACCCGACCCGGCCCTTTCCCAAGGGCCCGGCCTTTTCCGAGGGGCCCGGCGCTTTCCGAAGGGCCCGGCCTTTTCCGAAGGGCCCACTCATTTCCGAAGGGAGGACAGACGACATGGCAGTTCCGGACGCTGTGACCGGGTCGAACGGGTCGGCGGGTGTGGAGGTCGCCCGCATGTCGTTCGACGAATTCCTGGCCGTCGGCCCGCAGGGGCTGTACAAGGCCGACCGACCGGTGGTGATCGAGCTGCCGAAGAGCGTGCAGGGGCTCGGCCGCGACGAAGTGGCCGCCCGGCTCGCCGAGATGACCGTCACCCTGTTCACCGAGCCGGGCGACAAGAACCACCCGGGGCGCTGGGAGACGCGGGACATCAGGCTCCGCGAGTTCTTCGCCGACGAGCGGCTCCTGAACAGCTCCGACACCTGGCACCGCGTGGTGTCGAACATCCGCAGCAGCCCGGCCGACGTCAACGCCGTCATCGGCTTCGACGCCGAGGAGTTCTTCGGCTACGGCGACAGCCTGTACGCGGCCAACCTGTGGATCAGCCACCGCGGCGTGTTCACGAAGAACCACTTCGACGAGTTCGAGAACTTCAACATCGCCCTGGAGGGCCGCAAGCGCTTCATCATCGCGCCGCCCGGCGTGCGGGACTACTACCCGCGCTCGGTGCTGCGCGGCTTCGGCGACAAGTCGAAGGTGTTCGACCTCGACGACGTCGACCTGAAGCGCTACCCGAGGCTGGCGGCCAAGCTCGCCCAGCGCCGTGACTTCGTCCTCGAACCCGGTCACATGCTCTACCTGCCGCTCGGCTGGTGGCACCAGGCCGAGTCGCTGGACGAGATGAACATCAACGTCAACTTCTGGCTCAAGTCGAAGAAGATCCTCCGCAGGCCGCACGTGCTCGGCGTCGCGCTGTACACGTACGCCTACCGGAGATTGAAGGGCGTCTACAGCTACCGTCCCACCGAGGTGAACTCCTGATGAGCGAGCGCAAGACCATCACCCCCACGCACAAGTACCGCAACAACGACCGGCTTATCGGGATCGGCAACGAGTTCTGGAACATGTCCTACGAGCACGGGGTCGCCGGCATCGTCGGCGACCTCTCGGACGGCGTGTTCCACATGCCCGACGGGCACGAGTTCGTCAACTTCACCGTCTGCTCCTACCTGGACCTGGACACCCACCCCAAGGTCATCGACGGCGCCGTGAACTCGCTGCGCCGCTTCGGCGTGCTCGACCACTGCATCCCGCGCACCCGCGTCCAGACCCCGGTGCTGCTGGAGCTGGAGGAGTCGCTCGGGGAGCTGTTCGGCGCGATGGTGATCAGCGCGATCTCCACCGCCGCCGCCAGCACCGGCCTGCTCCCGATCATCGCGTCGGGCCACCTCGGCAACGGCACCCGGCCGCTGATGGTCTTCGACAAGAACGCCCACGTCTCGATGGCCAACGCCAAGCCGAGCTGCGCCGACGAGACCGAGGTGGTCAGCTGCCGCCACCACGACCTCGACTTCCTCGAGGACATGTGCCGCACCTACGAGCGCGTCTGCTACGTGGTCGACGGCTCGGACAGCCTCGGCGGCTACGCGCCCGTCGCCGAACTGGCCGAGCTGCAGGACAAGTACAACATGATGGTCTTCTACGACGACTCGCACTCGCTGTCCGCCTACGGCGAGCGCGGCATCGGCTACGTCCGCTCGCACTCGCCCGTCCTCGACGAGCGCACCATCACCGTGGCGACGCTCAGCAAGGGCTTCGGCGCCGGCGGCACGGCGATCCTGCTCGACGGCTACCCGCAGGAGACGCGGCGTCTCATCGAGCGCTTCGCGGGCCCGCTGGGCTACTCGCAGAAGATGAACGCCGCCGCCGTCGGCGCGGCGATCGCCTCGGCCGAGATCCACCGCACCGACGAGCTCACGCAGCTGCAGGGGCGTCTGCGCTCCAACATCGCGCTGTTCGACTCGCTGGTCACGACCGAGCAGGCCGCCAGCACGTACCCGATCCGCGTGGTGCCGATGAGCGACGAGACCGTCGTCGACGCCGCCCAGCAGGTCTTCGCGGCCGGCTTCTACACCTCGCCGGTGTTCTTCCCGATCGTCGCCCGCGGCACCGCCGGACTGCGCGTGATGCTGCGGGCGGGCCAGACCGAGGAGCAGATCAAGCGGCTCGCCGCCGCGCTGATCGAGGCCGGGGCGCGCCCGGCGGCGTCGGCGCCCGAGTCGGTGGCCCGGTGACCGGCCCGGCACGGGCGATCCCGCGCAGCATCCTCTACACGCCCGCGCTCTCCCTCGACCGGGTGACGAAGGCCTGGTCGTACCCGGCGGACGTCCACCTGATCGATCTGGAGGACTCCGTACCGCCGGCCGAGAAGCCGGCCGCCCGCACGGTCTGCCGGGCCGCGCTCGAGAAGGCGCCGCGGCCGGCCAACGTCGGCGTGCGCATCAACGAGCTCGGCGGCATGGCCGCGGTGCACGACGTGCTGATGCTGGCCGAGAGCCCGGTGAAGCCCGGCATCGTCGTGATGACGATGGTGACCTCGGGCGCCGAGGTCGACCTGCTGCGGCGCATGCTGGCGTCCGGCGGGGCGCATCCGGAGATCTACGTGACGGTGGAGACGGTCGAGTCGGTCACCGCCATCGACGAGATCGCGCGCGCGGCCGACGGTCTGGTGCTCGGCTCGGCCGACCTGGCCGCCACGCTGGGCGTCGAGATCACCTGGGAGGCCATGCTGGCCGCCCGCCAGGCGATGGCCATGGCCTGTGCCCGGTACGGGACGGCGTGCATCGACACCGCCAACTTCCGGCTCGCCGAGCCGGAGGTCCTCGCGGCGGAGACCACCCGGGTCAAGGGCCTCGGCTTCCACGGCAAGGTGACCGTGCACCCGGCCGAACTCGACGTGATCAACCGGATCCTGGGGCCCCGCCCGGACGAGCTGGCGCTGGCCCGGCGGGTCGCGGAGGCCGTGGCGGCGGCCGACGGCGGGATCGCCGTGGTCGACGGCAACATGGTCGGCCCGCCCTTCGCCCGGCGGTCCCGTGACACCGTGGCGCGCGAGGACGCCTGGGCGAGCCGCTTCGGCGGCGAGGGCGACGGCCACGGCGGAACGGGCGGCGTCGCATGACCGCACCGCTGATGGTCGGCGCCGCCGACATGGCCGGTGTCCGGCGCATGACCCGGGTGATCGACACGCTCGGCGAGATGTTCACGGACCTCGCCGGCGGCCGGACCCGCTCCCCCGCCCGTACCGTCGTCGAGCACGGCGACCAGCGGGTGCTCCTGGTCAGCCCCGCCGTCTGGGAGCAGCGCGGCGTGGGCAGCGTCAAGGTCACGACGCTGACCCCGGACAACCCGGTCCGCGGGCTGCCGCTGATCCACGGGATCGTCGCGCTCACGGACCTGACGACCGGGCGGATCACCGCCCTGCTCGACGGCGCCGAGCTCACCGCCGTCCGCACCGGCGCGGTCGCCGCGCTAGCGACCCGTCGGTGCACCGCCGAGGACGCCGACGACCTCGCGGTGGTCGGCGCGGGAGTGCAGGCGGAGGCCCTGATCCGGGCTGTGACGGCGGTACGCCCGATCCGCGGCGTCCGGATCCACTCGCGCACCCGCGCCCGCGCCGAGCAACTCGCCGACCGGGTGAGGGAGACGGCGTCGCGGCCGGTCCGCGTGACGGTCTGCGACACCGTGAGGGACGCCGTCGCCGACGCGGCGATCATCTGCACGGCCACCTCGACCGACGACGCCACGCCCGTGGTGGAGGCGGACTGGGTGGCCGCCGGGGCGCACGTGAACGTGATCGGCGGAACGCACCCGGACGCGATCGAGGTCGAACCGGCCCTGCTCGCCGGGGCCGTGACGATCGTCGAGGAGCGGGCCGCGGCCCTCGACGGCGCGGGTGAGGTGCGGGCCGCGCTGGCCGGCGGCCTGATCACGGCCGACGACCTGTACGAGCTGGGCTCGGTGGTGGGAGGTACGGCCGACGTCGTGGGCCGGACCTCGGTGCTGCGCACGGTCGGGATGGCCATCGAGGACACCGCCGCCGCGGTGGCGCTCTTCGAAGGGGTGGCGGATGGACACGTATAAGGACCTGGGCCTCATTGAGGACGCCGACGCGGGTCACCCGTGGTTCGGCCGGCACCGGCTGAGGCCCGCCGCGCCGGCGGAGACGATCCGGCGGATGCTGCGGCACGAGCTCCGGGACACCGGCTGGCCGTACCAGCGGCTGCTGCCGGCGGCGCCGATGGCGATCCCTCGCGCGTCCTACGCCGAGGTGTTCCGGGCGGGCGTCGCGCTGACCGAGCTGCTGCGCCGTACCGCCCTGGAGACCGGAGCCACCACGGCCGACCGGCTGGCGGCCTACCGCATGCCGGGCACCGAGGACCGGCTCTGGCTGGCCGACCCGTTCACCGAGGAGCGGTACGCCGACTGCGTGGTCCGGCCCGACCTGGTCATCGGGCCCGACGGGCCGCGGTTCCTGGAGTTCAACGTCAGCGGCGCGCTCGGCGGTGTCGTCGAGACGCAGAGCCGGCTCTCGGTGTGGCGCAGGCTGCACGGCGACGCGGACGGCCGCACGCCCTTCGGCTCGCACAGCCCCTTCGCCGTGCGCGCCGAGATGTTCCGGTCGCTCGCCGCGGAGCGGGGTGTGGCGCCGCGGGTGGCGGTCGTCGGCAGCGCCCGGGTGAACGGCGTGGAGCGGCGGTACTTCGAGATGGAGGCCGACCACTACAACAGCCACGGGCTGACCGCGCGCTTCTTCGAGCCGGAGGAGCTGCACGAGGCGTGGGACTGCGCCCCGCACCTGCGCCACGCGATCGGGCTGCGGAACTTCACCATCCCGGACTGGCTGGAGGTCGGTCTCGACACCACGCCGGTCCAAGGCGCCCTGGACAACGGCTGTCTGCTGGTGGGCACCCAGACGTCGACCTTCATGCACAGCAAGGTCACCATGGGGCTGCTCTCGGAGGGGCGGCCCTGGATGACGGCGGCCGAGCGCGCTCTCGTCGACCGGTACCTGCCGTGGACGCGGGTCCTCGCGGAGCGGAAGACCGAGCGAGAGGGCCGGACGGTCGATCTGCTGCCGTTCGTCCTGGAGAACCGCGAGCTGCTTGTGCTCAAGGCCGGCCTCGGCGAGAGCGGCAAGCAGGTGGTCATCGGCCGTGAGGTCGAGCAGGCCGGCTGGGAGTCCGCCGTCGGCGAAGCCGTCGACCGCGGCACCAGCATCGTGCAGGAGTTCGTGGCGCCGCAGACCTGCCGGGTGGCGCTGATAGCCGACGGCTGCGACGAGCCGTACGAGGCCGATGTCGCCCCGGTGCTCGGCCCGCTGCTGTTCGGCGGGCGCCCGGCCGGACTGTTCTGCCGCTTCTTCGGCGACGGTTCCGCCGGGATCGTCAGCGTCCGGGGGCACACGAGCAGTTCCGACAACGTGACGGTGGCCGTCTGACGGCGCGCCGCCGCCCGTGTCCCGCCTCTCCCTCCCGGCGCGCGCCCCGCGCGCCGGGAGCCCTTCACCCACATCACCGGAGTGACACCGCATGACCCTGCGCCGCGTCAATGACCACGAGTACGTCGAGGAACACGGCGGGGACTACGAGGACTTCGAGCCCGGCATGGTCATCCGGCACTGGCCGGGCCGCACCCTGTCCGAGGCCGACAACACCTGGCTGACCCTGCTCACGATGAACCAGCACCCGCTGCACTTCGACCAGCACTACGGGGCCGGCGCCGAGTACGGCAAGGTCCTCGTCAACAGCGGCATCACGCTGTGCCTGATCGGCGGGATGACCGTGCAGGCGCTGTCCGCGCGGGCGGTGGCCAACCTGGGCTGGGACCGGGTCCGGCTGAAGGAGCCGGTCTTCGTGGGCGACACGCTCTACGCGACGAGCCGGATCCTCGGCAAGCGCCTGTCGAAGTCCCGGCCGGGACAGGGCATCATCACGGTGGAGACGACGGGCACGAAGTCGACGGGCGAGACCGTGATCGTCTTCGAGCGGTCGTTCATGGTGCGCTGCCGCGACGAGCACGACCCGGCCGGGGAAGACGCTACGGTTTTGTGATCGCCATTTTTGATCGTCAGGTGCTCGCGAAGTCGACGGGGCTGACAGGATGTTGGGCATGCCGAGCGAGAATCAACCCAAGGCCGGTCACCGCGGTATCCCCGCGAGCGCCGAGTTCCGCGAGTTCATCGCCTCCGGGTGGGCCACCGACGACCGCCCGCCGACGCCCCGTGACGAGGTCGCCGACCCCGCGGCCCGCCGCCGGGCGGCTCTCTCCGAGCGCTTCCCCGGCGAGCGGCTCGTCCTCCCCGGCGGCGGCCTGAAAGTACGCAGCAACGACACCGACTACACCTTCCGGCCGCACACGGCCTTCGCCCACCTGTCCGGGCTCGGCGCGCACGCCGAACCCGACAGCGTCCTGGTCCTCGATCCCAGGCCCGAGGGGGGCCACGAGGCCGTCCTGTACACCCGTCCGCCGGCCCCGCGGGACAGCGAGGAGTTCTACGCCGACTCGCGGTACGGCGAGTTCTGGGTCGGCTCCCGCGAGACCCTCGCGGACCTCGAGTCGCGGCTCGGGCTGACCGCCCGCCACATCGACTCGCTCGCCGACGACCTCGCCAAGGACGAGGCCGCCGCCCGGCTGCGCGTGGTCCGGTCGGCCGACCCGCGGCTCGCCGAGCTCGTCGACGCCACCCGCACCCAGGCCGGGTCGACGCTGACCGGCCCGGAGCAGGAGGAGACCGACGACGAGCTGGCCCGCCACGTCTCCGGGATGCGGCTGGTCAAGGACGCGTGGGAGGTCGGCGAGATGCGCAAGGCGATCGCCGCCACCCACAAGGGCTTCGAGGCGATCATCGCCACCCTGCCGGAGGCGGTGCGCAAGGGCCGCGGCGAGCGGTGGGTCGAGGGCATCTTCGGCCTGTACGCCCGGCACGAGGGCAACGGCGTCGGATACGAGTCGATCTGCGCGTCCGGCGACCACGCCAACACCATCCACTGGACGCGGAACACCGGCGAGGTCCGCGAGGGGGACCTGATCCTGGTCGACGCCGGCGTCGAGATCGACTCCCTGTTCACCGCCGACATCACCCGAACCCTGCCGGTGTCCGGCCGCTTCACCGACGTCCAGCGCAAGATCTACGACGCGGTGCACGAGGCGCAGCAGGCCGGCATGGAGGCGGTGAAGCCCGGCAACCGGTTCAGCGACATCCACGCCGCCGCGAACCGGGTCATCGCCCGCCGCCTGCACGAGTGGGGGCTGCTGCCCGAGGGCGTCACCCTGGAGCAGACCCTCGACCCGGAGCGCGGTGGCTGGCACCGCCGCTGGATGGTCCACGGCACCTCCCACCACCTGGGCATGGACGTGCACGACTGCCAGCTGCTGCTGCGCTCGGACTACATGGACGGCGAGCTGAAGCCGGGCATGATCCTCACGGTCGAGCCGGGGCTGTACTTCAAGGCCGACGACCTGTTCGCGCCGGAGGAGTTCCGCGGCATCGGGGTGCGCATCGAGGACGACGTGCTGGTGACGGAGGACGGTTACGAGAACCTGTCCGCCGCGATGCCGCGCGGTTCGTACGAGGTGGAGGAGTGGATCGCGCGGGTGTCGCGCTAGCACCCGTACGAGCCGAGTCGTGCCCCTGCCGGTGTTCCGGCAGGGGCACGACGTCTTTCCGGCGTCCGCCCGGCGCCCTTCCGATGTCCTTCCGGCGCCTGCCGGTGCCTGCCGGTGGCTCAGGCCGAGCGGCGGACGGGCTCCGGGAGACTGCCGGACTCGTTGCCGGTCAGCCTCGCGCGCAGTTCGGTGAGCAGGTCGAGCAGGCGGCCGGTCGGGTCGTGGCCGACGAGGACGCGCAGCAGGTCGAGCTCCTGGCGGTACCAGGCGAGGGTGCTCTCGCGGATCGCGCGGTGGTCGGCGAGTTTCAGCTGGGCGCTCAGGACGCCGGTGTAGTGGCCGACCAGCCGCTGGATCTCCTTGCCGGAGTCGGCCGAGTAGGGGCCGAGGACGGATTCCGGCCAGTCCTGGCAGAACAGCCGGACCAGTTGCGGCACCCGGTACCGGTCGCCGTCCAGCGCCTCGACGAGCCCCGCGTGGATGAGCGACTCCGCGACCGTGTCGGCCTCGGCCTTCGAGTCGAGCAGCCCGGCCAGGGCGTCGCCGCTGACGACGGGCACGTCCAGTTCGCTGAGCACGCACAGCGTCCCGAGGGCCGCCGGGGTGCCGATGCGGCGGACCAGGCGCACTCCGGCGCAGATGCTGGCGCGCATGCTGAACCGGTCGAAGGTCAGCAGGTCGAGGCGGTCCTTGGACTCGGCCAGGCGGGTCGCCAGGACGTCCACGGACCAGTCGGGCCGCCGGGCGAGCCGGGCGGCGGCGATGCGCAGGGCGAGCGGAAGGTACTCGCACATCCGGGCGACGGCCGCCAGGGCGGCGCGGCTTCCGGCGTGGTTCGGGCCGGCGTAGCGGTGCAGCAGTTCACCGGTGTCGGCGATGCTGAGCCGGCCGAGCCAGATCTGGTTCATGCCGCAGGCGACGGCCAGGGCCGGCCGGCCCACGACGAGGACCGCGCACTCGCTGCTGCCGGAGAGCAGCGGCCGTACCTGGTCGGCGTCCAGGACGTCGTCGACCACCACGAGGATCCGGCGGGTCGCCGCGAGGGCGTGCCAGCGGGCCGCCGCGCCGTCGAGGTCGGCGGGTATCTCCCGGTCGGGCAGGCCGAGGGCGCGCAGCAGCCGGTGGAGCGTGTCGCGCGGGGTGGCCGGGGAGCGGGGCGAGCTGCCGCCGAGGTCGAGGTAGACCTGACCGTCGGGGAAGCGGTCGGCGACGAGGTGCCCGGCGCGCAGCGCGAGCGCGGTCTTGCCGACGCCGCCCGTGCCGTGCACCGCGCAGAGCGTCTCGCCCGCGCGCAGGCGCTGCACCAGGGTGGCGAGTTCCTCGTCCCGGCCGACGAGGAAGGTGGGTTCGGGGGGCAGCCGGGGCGGCTCCGCGCCTTCGTCCCGCACCGCGGGAGCCGGGGCCGGCTCGGCCTGGAGGAGCAGTGCGGGGTCTTCCTGGAGGATGCGCTGGTGCAGGTCGCGCAGCGGTTTGCTGGGCTCGATGCCGAGTTCCTTGACGAGCAGATGGCGCAGGTCGTGGTAGGTGCCCAGGGAGTCCGCCTGCTGGCCGGTGCGGTAGAGGGCCAGCATGAGGTGCTCGTGGAGGCGTTCGCGGAGCGGGTACTGCGAGACGATCTGCTTGAGGTCGGGCAGTACGGCCTCGTGCTGTCCGAGGCCGACCTGGGCGCCGAGCCGTGCCTCGATGACGGAGAGCCGGGACTCCTCCAGGCGGGCCGTCTCGGCCATGACCGACGGGGTCAGCGGTACGTCGAGGAGCGGGCTGCCGCGCCACAGGTCGAGCGCGGCGGTGTAGCTCTCGACGGCTCCGGCGAGGTCGTGGGCCTCCATCCGGCGGCGTCCGGTGCGGACGTGGCACTCGTACTCGTGGATGTCGACGGCGCCCTGCCGGACGACCAGTTGGTAGCCCGGCGCCCGGGTGACCAGGTGTTCGCCGAGCGGGTCGCCGAGCAGGCGCCGCAGCCGCCACACGTATCCGGCGAGGAGCCGGTTGGCGCTGCCGGGCGGGTTGTTGCCCCACAGCTCGGAGATGAGCTGCTCGGAGGGGACCACCCGGTTGCCGTTGAGTACGAGCAGGGTCAGGAGGGTGCGCTGCTTGGCGGCACCGATGCCCGTCCACTCCCCGTCGGTGTGCACCTCGAAGGGTCCGAGGACCCGGTATCGGTGTCCGGTCGTTCCGGTGCCGGCGCTGGTGCTGTCGCCGGTGCCGGTGCTTGCGTGGGGGGTTGGTGCACTCATCGACTTCTGCCTTCAGTGGCGTTCTTCCGGTGGCGTCGTGCGTCAACGGCCGAGCATCGCCCCGCCGTTGATGTGCAGGATCTGGCCGTGGACGTAGGCGGCCTCGGGCGAGCACAGGTAGCGGATGGCGGCGGAGACCTCCTGCGGGGTGCCGCCCTGCTTGGTGAGGGTGGCGTCCACCCGGGAGGCGACGAACGCGGGGGTCGCGCGCTCCCCGAAGAACTCGGTGTCGGCGACGTAACCGGGTGCCACGGCGTTCACGGTGATGCCCTCGGCGCCGACGCGCTGGGCGAGTTCGTACACGTACGCGTGCAGCGCCGCCTTGGATCCGCCGTACGATCCCGGGCCGCGTACGGCGGCGATCGAGGACAGGTGGACGACACGTCCGCCGGGGCGGCGCATCGCGGGCAGGAGGGCCTCGGTGAGCAGGACGGCGGTCAGCGTGTTGGCCTTGAAGTTGCGCAGGTAGCCGTCGGCGATCTGCTCCAGGGTGTCGCCCGCGTCGGGGGCGACGTTCCCGCCGGCGTTGGTGACGATGACGTCGACCGGGCCGTCGCCGGAGATCCGCGCGGCGGCTTCGGCGGTGTCGGCCGGGAGGGAGAGGTCCGCCCGGATCCAGCTGACCCGGTCGGTGTCGTGGCGCTTGTTCACCGCGGCGGCGGCGTCGCGCAGGACGTCCTCGCGCCGTCCGATGATGATCACCTCGTCGCCGGCGGCGGCGAAGTCCTCGGCCGTCACCAGGCCGATGCCGGTGCCGCCGCCGGAGATCACCACGCGACGGGGGGTGCGGTGGGCGTCGTTCGGTGCGTTCACATCTGCTCCTCGAAGGGGGTCGTGCGCCGTGCGCGTCATTCCGCCGCGCGGCCGGCCGCGAGGGGTTCCGCCCGTTCGCGTACCGCGGGGGCGTCCTCGATCTGCCACGCGGCCAGTTCGCGTTCCCGGCCCAGCTCCAGCTCGGTGGGTACGGTGCGGCGCATCGCCGCCCGCAGCATGGGCGCGGCCATGATCGAGGTCACGACGGCGACCAGCACGAGCAGGGTGTAGACGGCGGGGCTGAGGATGCCGCTGCGCAGCCCCACGTTGGCGACGATGATCTGCACCACGCCGCGCGCGTTGAGTCCGGCGCCGATGGCGAAGGCGTCCCAGCGTGGGAGTCCGCTCAGCCGGGCCCCGAGGTAGGCGCCGCCCAGCTTGCCGACGATGGCGATCGCGAGGACCGCGAGCCCGGCGAGCAGCACGGTGGGCCGGGCCAGTGCCGTGAGGTCGATCCGCAGGCCGGCGGTGGCGAAGTACACCGGGGCGAACACGGACATGACGATGGTCCGCAGCGGGGCGAGGCTGGCGGCGGGCAGCAGCGAGATGGTGGCGAGGCCGACGACGAAGGCGCCGAACACCGCCTCCAGGTGCAGCGACACGGCCGCCCCGGCGCCCAGGAGCAGCAGGATCACCAGGACCGCGCAGTTCCGGCCGGTCGTGCCCCCGGCGCCGGAGTCGCGCTCCGGGAGCCGCTTGAGCAGGGGCGCGATCAGGAACCGGACGGCCAGGGCCACGCCGCCGGTGAACAGCACGAGCGACAGGGCGGAGTTGCCGAGGGCGGCCGCCATGCTGCCGCCGGTGCCCATGGCGACGATCGCCGACAGCGCGAACCAGGCGGCGGCGTCGTCCACCATGCCCGCGGCCAGGGTGAGCTGGCTGGTGTTGCGGTGCAGCAGCTTCATGTCGGCGAGCGTCTTGGCGATGACCGGCAGGGCGCTCACGGCCAGCGCCACGCCGATCATCAGGGCGAAGACGGTACGCCCGCCGTGTGCCGCCAGGCTGTCGGGCATGAGGCTTTCCGGTGCCAGGTAGCCGGCACCCACGCCGAGTCCGAAGGGCAGCACCAGGCCGGCGAAGGCGGTGATCCCGACCGACCGGGTGTGCCGTCTGATCATCGACATGTCCAGGTGGCCGCCGGTCATGCCGACGAGCAGGATCACCCCGAGCTGTCCGACCCCGTCGAGCAGGGCGGCCTGCTCCGGGCCGCCGGGGATGAAGTGCTCGGCGAGGCCCGGGGCGACGTTGCCGAGGACCGAGGGTCCGGCCAGGACGCCGACGAGGAGTTCGCCGACGACGACGGGCATCCCGAAGCGTCCCGCCAGGCGTCCGAAGAGCAGCGCCAGGGTGAGGAGCACGGCCACCTGGAGGAGGAAGACCATGAGCTGGGGTGCCGGCAACCCTGGCATGGTCACGGCGGCGAGGTTCATGAGTGTGCGGTGCCCTTCTGCGGCGGAAGCGTTCCGGTGCCCCTGCCGTGCAGGTAGTCGGCGGCCTTGCGGGTGACGTGGCGGGTCAACGCGGCGGAGGCGCCCAGGTGTTCGGCCGGGTCGAGTACGTGGTCGAGGTCGAGGTCGCCGAGTTCGGAGACCACCTTCGGGTGCCGTTCGAGGACCTCCCGGAAGGGGACGCCCTCCTCGCGCGCGGTCTGGCTGATCTCGTACACCACGTGGTGCGCGGCCTGCTTGCCCAGGCGCTGCGCCAGGGTGAGCATGAGGGCCTCGGTGGTCACCTGGTGGGCGACGGCGGTGACGTTCTCCCGCATGCGGTCCTCGTGGACGATGAGACCGCTGACGATCTGCCGGAAGATCTCGCAGGCGGCGAGGGTGTGGTGGGCCACGTCCGGGACGCAGGCCCATTCCAGGCGCAGCGAACGGGAGTCGCGTTCGTGGTCGCCGATCATCGCGGTGAGGGCCGTGGACACCTGGGCGGCGGCGAGGCGGGCCATGACGACGACCTGCTCGCACCGCTCCGGGTTGCGCTTGTGCGGCATGGTGCTGCTGCCGACCTTGCCGAAGCTCCAGGCCTCGGAGACCTCGCCGAACTCCTGGCGGGACAGGGTGCGGATCTCGTCGGCGGCCCGGCCCATGGTGCCGGCGACCATGGCGAGCACGGAGGCGTACTCGACGATGCGGTCGCGCGCGACGTGCCAGCCGATCAGCGGGGCGTGCAGTCCGAGGCGCTCGGCGAACCTGGCGAGGAGCTCCTGGCTCTGCTCGCCCAGGCCGGCCATCGTGCCGGCGCCGCCGAAGAGCTGGGCGACGAGGACGCGCTCGCGGGCCTCGCGCAGCCGCTCGGTGTGCCGGAGCAGTTCGTCCAGCCAGCTGGCCGCCTTGAGCCCGAAGGTGATGGGCAGCGCCGGCTGGGCGTGGGTACGGCCCAGGGCCAGCGTCTCGGCGTGCTGGTCGGCGAGCCGCGCGACGTGCGTGATGGTCTCGTCGAGCAGCCGCTCCAGCTCGTCGAAGACGTCCCGCAGTTCCAGGGACTGCGCGGTGTCCTGGATGTCCTGGGTGGTGGTGCCGAAGTGGATGTACTGGCCGGCCTCGCCGTCGCACGCCCGCTCCAGGACGCGCAGCAGGCCGACGAGGGAGTGGCCGGACTCCAGGGTGGCCTTCTTGACCTCCTCGGGGTCGACCCGCTCCACCGTCGCGGCCTCCGCGATGCGCTCGGCCGCCCAGGCGGGGATGATCCCGAGGTCGGCCTGGGCGAGGGAGAGCTGGGCCTCCACGGTGAGCCAGCGCTGGATGCGACAGGTGTCGCAGAATATGGCGCGGCTCTCCGGGGTGGCGTAGCGGTCACCGAGCAGGAAGGAGTCGGTGATGTGCCCCCGGTCGTGGGAGCAGGGGGTGGTGGGCGCCGAGGGTTCCGCGGACCCGGCGGAGTCGGCGGAGTCGGCTTCGAGGGTGGCTTCGAGCAGGGTCGACACTGCCGTGGACTGGGCTGAGAGGGACATTTCCGTCTCCAGATCGCGACCGTCTTTGAGGGGGGTTGGGGATGTCCGGCCGGGGAGCCGGACGCCGTTGCGGGATGTTCAGACCACGGAAAGCGCCCTGGCCAGCAGCGGGCTGTTGCCGTAGGCGCGGGCGCCCACCGCTTCGGCCGCCGTCTCCTGCGTCGCCCGGCGTTCGGCGACTTCGCGGACGAGCGTGTTCTCGTGCCTGCTGGTGCTGATCAGCTGTCCGGTGAGTTCGTGCATCATCGCCGCGACCAGATCGAGGGTGTGCCGGGGTGTGCCGATGCGTTCCGGCCCGAAGAGCGCCTCCATGGAGGCCGAACCGCCGATGCCGCCGATGAAGTCGGGTACGACGAGCACTCCGCGCTCGTGCAGGGCCCGCTCCACCGGTTCGCTCAGGCCGTTGTTCGCGCCGACCACGACGACGGACGCGGGAAGCTCCGCCGCCTGCTCCGGGGTCATCGCGTTCTCCGCCGCCGCGAGGACGAGCACGTCGCACGGCTGCGTGAACACGGCGTCCGCGGGCAAGATCGTCACTTCCGGAGCAACGTCCGAGACGCGCAGCCCGTTACGGGCGGCCAGCATGGCCTTGATGTCGAGGGCGGACCCGTCGGGGCGGGCGACGCAGCCGAACTGGTCGGCGACCGCCCCGAACACGGCGCCTTCCTCGGCGAGCGTGTAGGCGGCGGCCCGGCCGAGGTTGCCGAACCCCTGCAGGGAGCAGGAGATCCCGCCGGTGAGGCCGGCGGCGCGGGCGGCCGCGAGGGCGGCGTGGGCGACGGCGTGCCCGGCCCGGCGTTCGCCGAGGGTGAGGGTGCCGACGGGGGCGTCCAGGAGCCGGAACCGGGCGAAGAACTCGTCGTCGCTCAGGCCCTGGGCCCGCTTGATGGCGTACTTGATGGACGGGATGCCCAGCCGGCGCGCCGCCGCGTCGAGTTCGTCGAAGCGGGTGCCCATGTCGCAGCCCATGCTGAACCTGGTCAGCAACTGGTCGCGCAGGAAGGCGAGGAAGCGCTCCGTCGCCGCCTTGCTGCCGGGGGCGGCGGGGTCGTAGTCGAGACCGCACTTGGCCCCGTCGACCGAGATGCCGAGCACCCGCTGCTTCAGGGTCATGCGCGCGGCCAGCGAGGACAGCGTCTGCGCGGTGAGACCCGGTTGCATCCGGCAGCCACCCGCGGCCATGCGCGCCGACGTCCTGTCGTACACCAGCCAGCCGGTGAAGCCCTCGACGGGGTCGACGTACTCCAGGATCTCACTCACTGACGTCATCCTCTCGGTTCGGCGTCGGGGCGGCGGCGGGGGCGGCCGTGACCGGGGCGGCGGCGGCCGGAGCGGCCGTGACCGGGGCGGCGGCGGCCGGAGCGGCCAGGAAGGCCGCGATGTCCGCGCGGGTGACGACGCCCTCGACGAGGCCGTCGCGCAGGACCAGGACGGTGTCGTCGCCGCCGACGAGGGCCAGGGCCTGCGCCACCGGCTGTCCGGCCCCGGTGAGGGGCAGCGGCGGCTCGGCGAGTTCGCCCACCGGCCGCTCGAGTACGCGTGCGTCGGCGGCCAGGGCCTCGGTGATCGCCCGCGCGGTGATCGTGCCGGTGACCTCGGCGAGCCGGACGGGTGCCGTGGTCCTGGTCACCGGCAGCGCGGGCAGGTGATGGCGGCTCAGCAGGGCGAGGGCGGTCGCCAGGGTGTCGTCGGGGGTGACGGCGGGCAGCGCCGGACGCGCGGTGACGCCCGTGAGGACGTCGCCCAGTACCGGGCCGGCGCCGGCGCCGTCCACGGTGCCTTCGCCGGTGCCGAAGCCGCGGGTGGCCATCCAGGTCTCGTTGAAGATCTTGGAGACGTAGCCGCGGCCCGAGTCGGGGACGAGCACCACCACGACGTCCTGCGGGCCGAGCCCGGCCGCGACCTCCAGGGCCGCGGCGACGGCCATGCCCCCGGAGCCGCCCACCAGCATGCCCTCCTCGCGGGCGAGGCGGCGGGTCATCTCCAGGGCGGCGGCGTCGGAGACCGGGATCAGCCGGTCCGGCACCGCCGGGTCGTAGGAGGCGGGCAGCGTCGGCTGGCCCACGCCCTCCAGGAGATACGGCCGCAAGGTCGGGGAGGTGTAGACGGAGCCGTCCGGGTCGGCACCGACCACCGTGACGCCGCCGGAGGAGACCTCCTTGAGATAGCGCCCGGTGCCGGAGAGGGTGCCGCCGGTGCCGACGCCCGCGACGAAGTGGGTCACCCGGCCGTCGGTCTGCTTCCAGACCTCGGGGCCGGTGGACCCGTAGTGCGTCCGGGGGTTGGCGGCGTTGGAGTACTGGTCGAGCAGCAGCCCACCGGGGATCTCCGCGGCCAGGGCGCGCGCCCTGTTGCGGTAGAAGTCGGGGTGGTCGAAGGGTGCCGTGGCCGAACAGACCACGACCCGGGCGCCGTACGCGCGCAGCAGGTCGATCTTCTCCGGGGACACCTTGTCGGGGCAGGTGAAGACCACGGAGTAGCCGCGCTGGGCGGCCACCATGGCCAAGCCGACGCCGGTGTTGCCCGAGGTGGGCTCCACGATCGTCGCGCCGGGCCGCAGCGTGCCGTCGGCCTCGGCCGCCTCGATCATGCCGAGCGCGATGCGGTCCTTGCTGGAGCCGCCCGGGTTGAGGTACTCCAGCTTGGCGAGCACGGTCGCCGGCACGTCCTTCGCCACCCGGCGCAGCCGCACCAGCGGCGTGCCGCCGATCAGGTCGAGGAGCGAGTCATGCGCTTCCACGGGCACCTCCACCGGGGCCGGCCGGCGCGACGTCGATGCGCCGGTAGGGCGAGGTGTGGGCGAGACTCGTGCGGACGTGCAGCAGCGAAGGGCCGTCGTGCCGGAGGGCCGTCACCAGGGCGTCCTTGATCTCGGCCGGGTCGGTGACGGTCAGTCCGAGCGCCCCGTACGCCTCGGCGAGCCGCGCGAAGTCGGGGTTGCGCAGGTCCGTCGCGATGGCCCGGCCGGGGAACTGCCGCTCCTGGTGGAGGCGGATGGTGGCGTAGCTGCGGTTGTCCGAGACGATCACCACGAGCGGGAGGCCCGCCTCGACGGCGGTGATCAGTTCGCTGCCGTTCATCAGGAAGCCGCCGTCTCCGACGACGACCACGACCGGGTTCCCAGGGGTGCGCAGCGCGGCGGCGACGCCCGCGGGGACGCCGAAGCCCATCGGGCTGGAGGTGACGCCGAGCAGCCGGCCCGTGCCGGTGAACCGCAGATACCGGTAGACCCAGCTGGTGAAGGTGCCGGAGTCGACCACGACCGTCGCCTCGCCCTGGGTGCACTCGTCGAGCGCGGCGACCACGTCGCCGAAGACGATCCCGTCGGGCGCGTCCTGGCCCTGCCAGACGGCCTTGTCGGTCTCGATGCGGTGCAGGCGTTCGATCCACTCGCCGCGTGCGGCGTGCGGTCCGGAGCGCGGGTCGACGTCGGCGAGTGCGCGCAGGAACGCGGCGGGTGTGCAGGCCAGGCCGAGTTCCGTCGCCCGGCCGGCGCCGATCCTGGCCGGGTCGCCGTGCACGTGGACGAGCGGCTGGGCCGGCACGGGAGCGCTGGGGAAGGCCCCGCCGCGGGTGGTGGTCTCGTCCAGGCGGGTGCCGACGGCCAGGACGAGATCGGCTTCCTGGAAGGCGGCCAGCTGCGGCTTCTGGGTGGCGTTGTGCAGGTGACCGGCGTAGTGCGGGTGCCGGTTGTCGAAGAGGTGCTGCTGTTTGTTCGCGGTGACCACGGGGATGCGGTGCCGCTCGGCGACCTGACGTAACAGCAGTCTCGCCGCGGACGTGTCGAGTTGCTCTCCAGCGAGGATCAAGGGCCGTTCGGCAGCATCGAGCAGGGCGAGCACGGCGGCGAGGTCCTCGGCCGCGGGCGCGGACTCGGAGAGCGGCACGCGCCGCGAGGGCAGACCGCTCGGGTCCGGCTGCCCGATGACGTCTTCCGGCACCTCGATGATCACCGGTCCGGGGGTGCCGGACTCGGCGATGCGGAAGGCGCGGGCGACGAGCGACGCGGCCGAGGCCGGGTCGTTCAGGACCAGGGTGGCCTTGCTGAAGCCGCCGAAGAAGCCCGCGCAGTCGATCTCCTGGAACGCCTCGCCGCTGCGCCGGCTCCGCTTGACCTGGCCGACGACCAGGATCAGCGGGGCGGCCTCCTGCCAGGCCGCGTGCACCGCGATGCTGGCGTTCGTCGCTCCGGGGCCGCGGCTGACGAGGCAGACGCCCGCCCGCCCCGTGAGCTTGGCGTCGGCCAGGGCCATGAAGCCGGCCGACGCCTCGTGCCGGGAGGTGACCACCTCCACGGCGTCCGCGCGGTCCCGGGTGGCGTACAGGGAGTCGAGGACCGGCAGGTAGCTCTCGCCCGCGACGCAGAAGACCCGGTCGACGCCGTGGCCCTGCATGCTCGCCACCATCGTCGCGGCCGCGGTGGGTGTCGGTGTGCTGGTGATCGGTGTACTGGTGATCCGTGTGCCGGTCTTGGGTGTGCCGGTGATCGGTGTGCTCGGTGCCGGTGTGCCGGGCGTCGGTGCACTGGAGACCGGTGCGGTGTTCCGCTCCGTCATGAACTGTCCCTCTGGTTCGGGTGCACCGATCAACGGAGCGCGTCGGCCGGCACGTAGGCCGCGTTGGCAAGGGAGTCCGGGTACACGATCGCGGACTCGTCGAAGGTCTGGCCGACCTTCTGGTACTGCATGATCTGCAGCCGCGGCATGTTGTGGTGCCAGTGCTCGGAGCCGCGCTCGAACCGCAGCGGTCCGCGCCAGGTGTCGAACTCGTGGGACTCCAAGGCCTCGATGACGGCGTCGTGTTCGGTGGTTCCGGCCAGTTCGATGGCGCGGGCCAGGATGGTCACGTCGGTGAACGCGCTGAGGGTGGTGTCCGGCGCGTAGCCGCCGTACATCGCCTCGTAGCGCTCGGTGAACCAGCGCCCGATGTCGGTGAGCCCGTCCCAGGTGGGGCGGTACTGGATGCCGGCCCACATGATGCCGACGCCGGCGTCGCCCGCCTCGCGCCAGAAGTCGTGGGAGCGGGTCGGGAAGCCGAAGGTGACCATCATCGGGACCTGGGGCCGCAGGCCCAGCTCGGCGGCCTGCTTGATCATCAGGTAGTTGGTGCGGATCACACCGTCGTTGATGATGAGGTCCGGCTCCCAGTCCTTGACCGCCTTGAGCTGTTCGCTCAGGTCGTAGGTGGTCTCCTGCGGGAAGTCGAAGCGCAGGAACTCCATGCCGTGGACCGACGTGCCGTATTCCTCGATGGTGTCGGCGGTGGTCAGGCCGAAGACCGTGTCGGCGGCGAGCATCGCGATGCGCCGGAATCCCAGGGTGGCGACGTAGTCCATCATCAGCGGGACTCGGTCGGCGATGGAGAAATACTGCCGGAATATGGAACGGTATCCGGAGGACGTCACGTCGATCTGGCCGTTCTCGACGAATGTCGGAATGCCGATCTTGTCGGCGAGCGCGGAGACGTACTTCGACGTGCGCAGATGCCACTGGCCGAAGACTCCGGCCACCTCGTCGATCTGCGCGAGTTTGGCGAGTTCGCCGACGGCGGACCGCGCCATTCCCTCTTCGGCGGCGGTGGCCTGGTCGTTGCGCAGGACGAAATCGAGCTGGCGGCCGCCGAGAATGCCGCCCTGCTCGCGAATGTACTCGGCACCTATTCGGGCGCCACGGGATACGATCACGCCGGCCACGGAGTCACCGGGACCGGTGAGCGGCGTGAGAATTCCCAGCTTCACCGGGTTCTCCCCGGCGAGCTTGCTCACCTCCGCTATTTCAGCGCGCGCCATCTGCTCGTGGGTCATCGACTCGGACATGCGGTCAGATACCTCCGTCATTGAGCGATCATGCGGGTGGGGGCTGATGATCGACGCGTGGGCGGTCGGACGCTCGCACGCGTCGGATGCGCAATTCTGCGGTCAGAGGTTGAAGGCCCGACGGTATGCGCCGAAGCGCTCGTCGAGTTCACGGGCGTCCAGGCCGAACTCCTCGGCCGAATAGCTGTGCTTTCCGTGCTTGTCCTTGGGATTTCCGGCGAGGAAGCCGCGGACCCGGTCCGCCGCGGCCGGCGACCACGGGATGCCGGCGAAGCCGCACACCCGCGCCACCGTCCCGACGGGATCGGAGACGAGGTCGGAGTAGCGGAGGTCGAGGACCGGCAGTCCGGACGGCAGGACCTCGGCGGGGCGGGTCTCGGCGAGGGCGCGGCCGACGTGCTCGGCCCAGTACCCGCCGATCTCGCGCTTGTCGACCTCGCCGGCCCTGGCCCCTCTGACGACGCTCGTCAGACTGCACAGCGAGGGCAGGCACGCCTTGGGGTCGCGGTGCAGCCGTACGACGCGGGCCTGCGGATAGACCTCGGCCAGCGTGTTCAGGTGCCACATGTGCGAGGGGCACTTGAGCACGACGTGCTCGGCCGGCTCGGCGTGCAGCAGGCAGCCGAGCAGGGTGCGGTGGTACGCGTAGCTCGGCCGCATGTCCTGCTCGCGCAGCCAGGCGACATAGCCGGGGACGCGGTAGCGCAGGGCGTAGATGTCGGCGCGGAAGGTGCCTCCGGTCAGCCGGTGGCACTCCTCGGGGCGGTGCGCGTCCAGTGGATGGATGGCCTTGAAGAGCGGGGCCTTCTCGTAGTACTCGGTGACGTACTCCTCGGCCGCCTTGATCGCCGCGGAGCGCTCGGGCTCACCCGCCGCGGCGGCGGCCGGCGCCAGCATTTCCCAGAGCCGGGGCGCGCGGACCGCCGGGAGTTCGGCCATCAGATTCTGCAGCAATGTGGTGCCGCTGCGGAAGATGCCGGTAATGAAAACAGGTCCCGGTATCTGCTGTTCGACAACCTCGGGATTACGCCGGATTAACTCGTCCACACGGGAACGGGTTACCAGTTGATCAGCGAGGGCTTTACCCACTGCGGCGGCTCCCGAAACAGTGAGCCGAGCTTCGCTCTGCAGGGCCGAGGTTAACTGCTGGAGAGCGGGAAGAAGATGTTCCGTGTCGTGAGATCGTTCTCGGTTCACGCCGCCGATCTCGATGCCCGCCGCATCGAAGATCTTTTCCGGATTCAGGCAGGCCAACTGTTCATGTTCGGCAAACGGCGACGGCAACGAATCTCCCCCTGTCGCTCGCGATCGTCCTGCGTAACTGAACTGGTCTTCGATCGTTGGGAGACCGTACCAACATGATCACGCCTTGCGCAATGGCTGTGATCATCAGTGATTTTTGATCAATCATTGCACGAGTATTGCGGGAGTATTGCAGAGGAATGTCCGGCATTCGCCCGCAAAGGACGCGTCATGTCCTGGTTTGACCCTTGTAAAGTCGGGATCACCCGGACCGCTCTGGCGCTCGCACCGGTGCGCTGACCTGCGGATACAACGCGCGAACAATCGTCAGCGAATACTGAATACATCGGGAGTACACACCCCCGGCAGATGCTGTTGCCCAGGTCCTCGCGGCATCTCTGCTCACAGTTCTGGGCTATCGCCTATTTCCAGCCACTCGCCCGACGCGTGCGGCCGATTCACGATTCCTCTGACATGACTGGAGCATCGATGGAGACGTCTGTCGACTTCGACGCCATCATCACCAAGTACGCGACCTTCGCCTTCGACGACAGCACCCCCCTGCAGGACGCCGGCCTCGAGTCGCTGTCCCTCATCCGCCTCGCCGTGGAGGTGGCCGCCGACGACGACGCCGAGATCGACGCCACGCGCCTGGCCGATCTGCGCACCATCGGCGACCTCAAGGCATGGCTGCGCGACGTCGCCGCCGGCGGCGACGCGGACGCGGACGGGACGGCCGACGCGTGAGCGCTCCGACGGACACCGACGCCGTCCCCGCGGCCGCTGCCGAGCCGCTCCCGCTGACCGACTCCCAGAAGGGCCTGCTGGTCGTCAACGACCGCGTGCCCACCCCCGAGATCTACAACCAGGTCATGCGGTTCGACATCGACCCGGCCTTCGGTTTCGAGGCCGTGGCCGACGCGCTGATCACGCTGGTCACGGTGCAGCCGTCGATGCGTCAGATCTTCGCGCTGCGCCCCGCCCCGCACGCCCGGTTCGCCGAGCCGCCCGCCCGCGCGGAGCTGCCCCTGGAGCTCGTCGAGGCGCCGGCGGACCGCTTCGACCAGACGATCGGCGAGTGGGCGGTGCGCCTCGGCCGGCCCGCGTTCGCCCTCACCGAGGAATCGCCCTGGCGGGCCGGCTACGTACGCGCCGCCGACGGTTCCCAGGCGGCGATCCTCCTGGTGATGCACCACATCATCGGTGACGGCGTGTCGCTCGGCCCGGTCGTACGGGACATGGAGTCCGCCCTGGGCGGCTCGCTCACGGCCGAGCGCACCCGGGAGCTCCGCGCCACCCGGGAGCGGGCGTTCCTGCGTGAACTGCGCGCGCAGAACTCCGTGACCACCGCGGACAAGACCGTCGAGCGGGCCCGGCAGTGGGCCGAGCGGCTGCGCGAGGTACCCGCGCAGGTGCTCTTCCCGCGCCCGAACCGGCCGGCGGAGACCGACTTCGACGGCGCGCGCCTGGAGTGGCTGCTCGGCGAGGCGGAGAGCGACGCGGTCGCCGCGACCTGCAAGCGGCTGAACGTGACGCCGTTCGTCCTGTTCAGCGCCCTCTACAGCGCGGTCGTCGCCCGGCACGCGGCGGTCGAGACCGTGCTCGTCGGCAGCCCCTTCATGGCCCGCCGCACCGTCGGCGCCTTCGACCTGTGCGGCTTCTTCGTCAACACCCTGCCGGTGGCGATCGACGTCGACTGGACCCTCCCGTTCGACCGGCACGCCGGCGAGGTGGTGCGCGAGGCGGTCGACTACTGCCGCTCCAACGTCGACGTGCCGTTCAACCAGCTCGTCGCCCACGCGCAGCCGGACCGCTCGACCAACCGCAACCCGCTGTTCGCCTGCATGCTCGCCATGCAGGACACCTTCGACGGGGACAGCTCCGGGGTCATCCGCGGGGTGGGCGAACCCAGCAACGGCACCGCCAAGTTCGACCTGTGGCTCGGCGCCACCCCGGTCGACGGCCGCTGGCTCCTTGAACTCGAGTACGACACCCAGCTGATCGCACCCGTCGTCGCCGACGGACTGCTCACCTCGCTGCGCTCGGCGCTGCGCCGGGCCGTCGAAGACGGGTCGCGCACGCTCGCCGACCTGTTCACCGACGCGTCGGCGGTCGACAGCCGCCGCACCGACGGATACCCGGCCGACGTGCCCGCGGCCACGCTCACCGAGTGGCTCTCCGACGTCGCCGCCGCGCAGCCCGAGGCGGTCGCCATCGCGGACGAGGGCGGGAACGTCTCGTACGGCGAACTCGCCGCGCGCGTCGACGCCGTGGCCGCGGGTCTGGCCAAGGCCGGTGTGGCCGTGGGCGACGTGGTCGGCATGTGCCTGGACACCCTGTCCGACACCACCGTCACCCTCCTCGCGATCATGCGCTGCGGAGCGGCCTATCTGCCGCTCGACCTCAGCCTGCCGGCCGAGCGCCTGCGGTACATGGCGGAGACGGCCGGCATCCACGTCACGGTCGGCGCCGAGGTCGACATCCCCGGCGTGCGCCGGGTGACGCTGGACGAACTGGGCGCCGGCGGAGCGGAGTTGCCGCCGCTGACCGGGGCCGCCCCGCCCGCGTACGTGATGTTCACCTCCGGCTCCACCGGCCGCCCCAAGGGCGTGCTCATGGGCCAGGGCCCGCTGCTCAACCTCACCGGCTGGCAGATCGCCGCGCTCGGGATGGACCGGGACACCCGCTTCCTGCAGTACGCGCCCCTGGGCTTCGACGTGTCGTTCCAGGAGATCGTCCCCACGCTCGCCGCCGGCGGCACCGTGGTGTCGCGGGAGCCGGTCGACCGCCGGGACTTCCCCGGCCTGGTGCGGCACGTCGCCGACGCCGAGGTCACGCACATCTATCTGCCGGTCGCCGCGCTGCGCCCGTTCGTCCAGGCCGCGCAGGCCAGGGGGACCCGCTTCACGGCGCTGCGGTACGTCTGCGTCTCGGGCGAGCAGCTCCTGGTGGACGAGCAGATCCGCGCGTTCTTCGTCGACCACCCGCACTGCGAGCTGGTCAACCTCTACGGTCCGACCGAGACCCACGCGGTGACCACCCAGCGCCTGTCCGGCGCCGAGGAGCAGTGGGCGGGCCACGTGCCGATCGGCCTTCCGCTGGCCGGCGTCCACGCCTACGTGGTCGACGTCACCGGACACCTGGCTCCCGCGGGCGTGCCCGGTGAGCTGTTCCTCGGCGGCAGGTGTCCGGCCGAGGGCTACATCAACGACCGGGAGCGCACGGCGGCGAGCTTCGTCGAGGACCGCTTCGCCGGGACCGGGTCCATGTACCGCACCGGCGACCGGGTGCTGCGCGACCAGCACGGGCGGCTCGTCTTCCTGGGCCGCGGCGACACCCAGATCAAGATCCGCGGATACCGCGTCGAGCTGGGCGAGATCGAGATCGCCACCACCGACCTGCCCGAGGTCCGCCAGGCCGTCGTGGCCGTCCGCGGCACCGGGGCCGACCGCGAGCTGCTGCTCTTCGTGGTGCCCGAGGGCGACGCCACCGTGGACGGCGAGCGCGTCCGCCGCCACCTCGCCGGCGTCCTGCCGGCGTACATGGTCCCCGCGCGGGTCCTCACCGTCGACACCGTGCCGACGACGGGCACCGGCAAGACCGACCGGGACGCCCTGCTCGCCCGCGCCGACCGGCTGATCGCGGAGCGTCAGGACGCGGCGGGCCCGGCGCCCGCGGAGTACGCGGACGACCTGGAACGCGGTCTCGCCGCCGTCTGGGAGGAGGTGCTCGGCGCCACCGGCATCGAGCGCGACCGCACCCTGCTCGACTACGGCGCGCACTCGCTGAACATCCTCTCCGCGCTCGCCCTCGTCGAGGAGCGGTTCGGCGCCGCGGTGCCGATCGTCGACTTCTTCCGTCTGCCCACGATCGCCGCGCTGGCCGGGCTCGTCCGCGAGTACGGCGAAGAGGAGGCCACGTCATGACCACCGCGTCCCCCGCGACCAGCCGTCTGGTGATCCTGGTACGCAAGAAGAACCGGCCGGCCTGTGTCGTGCTGCCCGGCGCGGGCGGCGGCCTGCAGCCGTACCTGCGCCTGGCCGGCTACCTCGGCAGCCGCTACAACGTGTACGGCGTGCGCACCCTGGGCATGGTCGCCGGCGAGCAGCCCGAGACCACCGTGCCGGAGATGGCCGACTCGGTGCTCGCCACCCTGGACGCACAGGGCCTGACACCCGATCTGGTGGTCGGCTGGTCCATGGGCGGCACCCTGGGCTGGGAGCTGTCCACCCGTCTCGCCGAGCGCGGACACCGCCCCGACCTCGTCCTGATCGACACCTCCCCGCTGCTGCGCGAGTCCACGCCGGAGGCGGACGGCGACATCGAGGACAACATCGTGCGCCAGCTCGGTCCGCACGCGGACGAGGCCACCAGGACCCGGGTCCTGGAGACCTTCCGCGCCCAGGTGCGGGCCCTGACGGAGTACGAGACGACGACTCCGTACGCGGGCCGGGTGCTCCTGACGATGTGCACGGGCGACCGGATGGGCCCCCGCGAGGAGGCGACCGAGCGCTGGCGGGAACTCGCCGCCGACCTGCGTACGGCCTCCCTGTCGGCCACCCACTTCGGTGTCTTCGACGCCGAGCACTTCACCGAACTCACCGAGCCCATCGGCAAGTTCCTGGACCTGGCCGACCCGGAGGCGGCCAGGTGACCGGTCCGCTCGCGGTCGTCAGCGGTGGCACGCGGGGCATCGGCCTCGCGTTCACCCGCCGGCTGCACAAGCTCGGCCACCGTGTCGTCGCCCTCTACCGCTCCGACGAGGACGCCGCCCGGCAGGTCGCGGACCCCGGCGCCGGCATCCACGTCCTGCGCGCCGACCTCGCGGACCCGGACTCGGTCGCCGCGGCGGTCGACACGGTCCTCTCGGCCCACGGCACCCCGCGGGTGCTGGTGAACAACGCGGGCGTCAACATCGACCGCCCGTTCCTGGAGATGAGCGTCGACGAGTGGCGGCGCGTCGTCGACACCAACCTGTCCGGCGTCTTCTATCTGACCCGCGGCCTCGCCCCGGCGATGGTGGAGTCCGGTGAGGACGGCTCCGTCGTCAACGTCGGCGCCACCACCGGCATCCGTCCCCGCCTCAACGGCGCCAACTACTGCGCGAGCAAGGCGGGACTGCTCCAGCTGACCAAGTGTCTGGCCCTGGAGCTGGCCCCGCGCATCCGGGTGAACTGCCTGATCCCCGGGATGACCGAGACGGAAGAGCTCGTCACCCGGTTCCGGCTGGACGACGCCGAGTCCCGCGCGGCCGTGCTCGCGGAGATCCCGCGGCGGCGGATCGGCGCGGTGGACGACATCGCGGACGCCCTCGAATTCCTTGTCGGCCCTGGCTCTGCCTACATGACGGGTCAAAAACTCGTCGTGGACGGCGGCCAGTTCATGTGGTAGGTGACCATGCTCGATGAGATGCTCTCGGCCGCCAAGGCGGCCCGGCTCGCTGCCCCGCCGCCCGGCGAGGCCAACTATCTGTCGTACTGCAAGGAACTCGCCACCTCCCTGCGCACCCACTGGGACGCGGTGCTCGCGGCCAACGCCGAGGACATCGCGGCGGCCCGGGCGCGCGGCCTGTCCGAGACGCTGATCGACCGGCTCACGATGGGCACCCCGCAGCTCGACCACCTGGTGGGGCTCACCGAGCGGGTGGCCGCGGAGCTGCCCGAGGTCACCTCGGTCTCCGAGGCGCACACCGCGAGCGGCGCCATGGCGGTGCGCCGCATCCCCAAGCCGCTGGGCCTGATCCTGATGATCTACGAGGCCCGGCCGACGGTCACCGTGGAGGGCGCCCTGCTCCCGGTGGCCGCGGGCAACTGCGCGCTGCTCAGGGGTGGTTCGGAGATCGCCCACACGGCCGGCGCGCTGCGCGCCGTGGTCGCCGACGCCCTCGCCGCCGCGGACCTGCCGGCGGACATGGTCCAGATCATCACCGACCCGGACCGCAAGCTCGTGCGCGAGCTGCTCAAGCGGCCCGACGCGATCGACGCCCTGCTGCCGCGCGGCAGCGCCGCCCTGGTCGACTACTGCCAGAGCACCTCCACCATTCCCGTGATCGCGAGCGGTGGCGGCGTCAACCACCTGTACGTGGACAGCAGCGCGGACGTCGACCTCGCCGCCCGTGTCGTGCTCGACAGCAAGCTGGCCGAGCCCACGGCGTGCAACACGCTGGAGATGGTGCTCGCCCACTCCGCTGTCGCGGGCGACCTGGTACGGCGTCTCGTCGCCCTCGGCGGGGAGAGCAGCCATGCGTACGCCCTGCGGCTCGGCCCCGGCCTCGCCGATCAGGCGCCGGCCGACGGCGGCGAAGGAGCCGTGCGTGTCGAGGCGCTGTCCGACACGGACAACGGCCGCGAGTTCCTGGACCGCACCCTCGGCGTCCGCGCCGTCGACGGCCTGGACGAGGCGGTCGCGCACATCCAGCGGTACGGCTCGCGGCACACCGAGGGCGTGGTCGCCGCCGACGGCGACGTCGTCGACCGCTTCCTGCGCACCGTCGACGCGGCCGCCCTCGTGGTCAACGGCTCGCTGCGCCTGCACGACGGCCCGACCATGCGCCTGGGGCCCGAACTGTCCATCAGCACGGCCCGGTTGCACGTGCGGGGCCCGGTGAACCTGGCCGCCCTGATGACCTACAGCTGGGTCGTCGAGGGCAACGGCACGCTGCGCGGCGCCGGAGAGGAGGAGGCGTGACCGAGGCAACGGACGCGGCGACCCGCGCCGAGATCAACCGGGTCGTCAAGGAGATCCTCATCGCGGAGGCCCGGCTGTCCGTCGGGCCGGACGCCCTCGCCGACGACGAACCGCTGGGCGGCGAGCTCCTGAAGGTCAACTCGCTGGGCTTCCTCGGCATGCTCATCCGGCTGGAGGACGAACTCGACGTGACCCTGCCGGACGACCTCTTCGTCGGTCACACCTTCCACACGGTCGCCGACCTCGTCGCCGTCATCGAGCGCGCAACGGAGATGAACCAGTGACGAAGACCCCGACCCGCTGGCGCAGCGTGCTCCCGCACCTGGGCTACCAGCTGCCGCCGGACGTGACGCCGCCGGCGACGGACGGCCCGGTGACCGCGCACCTCCCGCTCGAACTGGTCCGGCAGAGCATCTCCGGCCGCGAGTGGTGGGACATCCCCGAGGAGGTGGCCGACCACTACCGCAGGTTCCGCCCCACTCCGCTGTGGCGCGCCCGTCGCCTGGAGCAGGCCGTCGGCGCCAAGGCCCCGGTCTACGTGAAGTACGAGGGCGGGAACCTCTCCGGCAGCCACAAGTTCAACACCGCCCTGGCGCAGGCGTACTACTACAAGCGGGCCGGCGTCGAGGAGCTGGTCACCGGCACCGGCGCGGGCCAGTGGGGCACCGCGATGGCTGCCGCGTGCGCCGCGTTCGGCCTGAAGTGCACGGTGTTCATGGTCGGCCGCAGCCTGCACGACAAGCCGTACCGCGGGACGCTGATGCGCCTGCTCGGCGCCGAGCTGCACGCCAGCCCCAGCCGGGCCACCGAGCTCGGCCGGCGCGGCGACACCGGGTCGACCAACGCCCTGGCCCTGGCCATCGGCGAGGCGGTCGAGTACGCGAAGGAGGGCGGCCGGGACGGCATCAGGCGTGCCTTCTGCATCGGCAGCGGCGAGACCTACAGCATCCTGCACCAGTCGGTCATCGGCCTGGAGGCCATCGACCAGCTGCAGGAAGAGGGCGCAGAGGTCGACACCGTCGTCGGCTGTGTCGGCGCGGGCTCCAACTTCGGCGGCATCGCGCTGCCGTTCTTCAGCCGGCACACCGACGAGGGCACACCGGTGCCGACCCTGCTCGCGGCCGAGTCCAGCGCCACGCCGAAGCTGAGCCGGGGCGTCTTCGCGTACGACGTCACCGACGCCACCGGCACCGGTCCGATGGAGGCGATGTACACCATCGGCAGCAGCTACGCGATCCCGCCCGCGCACTCCGCAGGGCTGCGCTTCCACGGCGCCGCCAAGGTGATCTCCGCGATGCGCCACCGGGACCAGGTGGCCGCCGTCGCGGTGGGCCAGCGGGCCGCGCTGGAGGCGAACCGGCAGTTCGCGCTCACCGAGATGATCCTGCCCGCCCCCGAATCGGGGCACGCGCTCGCCGCCGCGCTCGACGTCGTCACCGGACGCGACGAGCAGCGGGCACCGGGCCGCGGCGTGCTCGTGGTGGTGAGCGGCCACGGTCTGCTCGACCTCGCCGCCTACGGTCAGCTGCTCGACGGCACGATCGAGGACGGAGGACACGACGAGGAGCAACTGCGCCGCGCCACCGCCGGGTTGCGCCGGGTCCCGGACGAGCTCCTCGAGGTGAGGGCCCGATGAGCGGTGACACCCCCGTCGAGGCGCCGGCCGGTGCGTGGTCGCCCGCGCTGACGACCGTGCGGGCGGACGCGCTCGACTGTCTGCAGGCCAACCTCGCCGTGCTCGCCGACCACGCCCACGGCGGCGGCGCCCACCTGGCTCTGGGCGCGCCCGTCGGCTTCGAGACGACACCGGCCGGCCCGGAGCAGCGGCTGGCCGAGGCCGAGGAGCTCCTCGGCCTGCGCGTGACCGCGCGCCGGGACAGAGCGGACGGTCCGCTGGTGCGGGAACTGCTCCGCGACCACGCCGTCCTGTACGTCGTCGGCGACGCGTACACGATGCCGTGGGTGCCGTACGCCGGGCACGAGCACATGGAGCACAGCTTCCTGCTCACGACGGACGACGAGGATGCCGAGGCCGACACGCTCACCGTGATCGACGCCTACCACAACGACACCCCGTGGGGCAGTGCCCGGCCCGGCGTCTGGCGGCTGCCGGCCGCCGACCTCGACGCCGTACTCGCCACGAAGTGCACCGCCCTGGCGCTGGACGCCACTCCCCCGCCGGCGCTCGACACCACGGCGGTCCTGGCCGCCAACGCCGCCGCGATGTCCGCGGCCGGGCCGCGGGTCGACGCGTACGTGACGGCGGTGCGCGAGGCCCTCGGCGACCCCGACGCGCTCGACGCGCTGGTCCTGGACGTGTGGGTGCTCGGCAGGGCCCGTACCCTGCACGCGGCCTGGCTCGGGACGGTTCCGGGCGTCTTTGCCGACGCGGCCGAGGAGCAGGCGCAGGCGTGGCGGCGCTACGCCGCGCACACCTACGTGGCCGCCCGCCGGGCCCGGCGCGGCGGGGCCGTACCGGCGTCGGTGATCGACCAGCTGGACCGGCTGCTGCGCACGGACATGGAGCTGGCCCGTCAACTGGCTGCCCGGGAAGCACCGTTGGATCCGCGCGCCGTCGTGGTCGAGGAGCTGTGCGCCGTCCTCGGCGCCGACGTGGCGGGCCTGCCGTCCGCCGCGCCGCTGCGTGACCTGCCCCAGTTCAACTCGTTCCGGCTCGTCGACGTCATCGAGCGGGTCGAGACCCGCCTCGGCGTGACGCTCGACCCCGAGGCACTGCGCGAGGACAGCTTCGACACCGTCGACACGCTGTGCCGGCTGTTCGCGGCCCCGGCCGCCGTGGAGGAGGCATCGTGACCGCAACCACCCTGCTGCATGAACTGCTCGACACCACCGCCCTGGAGCACCCCGACTCCCCCGCCGTCAGCTGCGGCGACACCGTGATGACGTACGACTGGCTGCGCGCCGCCAGCCACCGGGTCGCGGCCTGGCTCGCGGACCGCGGCGTCCGGCGCGGCGACCGGGTGCTCATCTGCCTCCCGGCGGACGTCCACGGACCGGCCCTCGTCTACGGCTGTTCGCGGCTCGGCGCGATGTTCGTCATCACCGCGGAGGGGGCCCCGGCGGGCCTGATGGAACACCTCCTGGACGACGCCGAGCCCGCCCTGCTGATCAGCGAGGACGCCGGCAGCCGGCGGCTCGCCGAGGAGCGCGGCATCAGGACGGCCGTCCTCGCCGACGTCCGCACCGCCGCGGCCACGGCCGGCCCGGAGTTCCGGGCGGCGGAGAGCCCGCTCAGCGTGGACCCGGTCTGCCTCATCTACACCTCCGGCAGCACCGGCCGGCCCAAGGCCATCGTCTCCACGCACGGCCAGGTGGTCTTCGCCGCCCGCGCCATCCAGCAGGTCCTGGGCTACCGCGCGGACGACGTGGTCTTCGTACCGCTCCCGCCGTCCTTCGACTACGGCCTCTACCAGCTGTTCCTCACCACGCTCGCCGGCGCCCGGCTGCACCTGGCGTCCGCGGCGGAGGCCGGCACGACGCTGCTGCGGCACCTGAACGCCACCGGCGCGACCGTGCTGCCCGCCGTGCCCTCGCTCGCCGGCACGCTGGCCCGGCTGCTGCGCCGCCCGCAGGCCCGGGCCCCGCGGATCCGGCTGATCACGAACACGGGCGCGGCGATGCCCGAGGACATCCCGAACACGCTCCGCGCGAAGATCCCGGGCCTCCGGATCCAGCTGATGTACGGCCTGACGGAGTGCAAGCGCGCCGCGATCATGCCGCCGGACGGCGACCTGGAGCGGCCCGGCTCCAGCGGCCGGGCCCTGCCCGGCACGGAGATCTTCGTCGTGGACGAGACCGGTCAGCGGCTGCCCGCCGGCAAGGACGGCGAGATCGTGGTCCGCGGGCCGCACGTGATGGCGGGCTACTGGCGCCGTCCCGAGGTCACCGCCCAGCGCTTCCCCCGGGTGGAGGGTCTGCTGCCGCAGCTGCACACCGGCGACTACGGCCGGCTCGACGAGGACGGCTATCTGTACTTCAGCGGCCGTCGCGACGACCTCTACAAGGAGCGCGGCTTCCGGGTGAGCGTCACCGAGGTCGAGGCCGCCGCCCACCGCCTGCCCGAGATCGAGGCCGCCGCCGTGCTGCCCCCGGCGGAGGGGCGCGACGGAGCCGTGCTCTTCGCGGTGACCGGGCTCCAGGCGCACGACGTCCTGACCGGACTGCGCACGGAGCTGGAGGACTTCAAGGTCCCCCAGAAGTGCGTCGTCGTCGCCGAACTGCCGTACAACGCCAGCCGGAAGATCGACCGGGCCGCGCTCGCCCGCCTCCTTGAGGAGTCCCATGTCTGACGACGTCGACGCCGGCGAGAGGGTGACCCCGAGCTACCGCTACGACCTGGACGAGGTCCGGCGCTGCCACGCCCGGCTGCGCCGGGCCCTGCCGGAGCCCAGCGAGGTGTACTACTCGCTCAAGGCGAACCCGCACCCGGCGATCGTCTCCGCGCTGCACACTGCCGGCTGCCGGGCCGAGGTCTGCTCCCCCGGCGAGCTCCGGGCCGCCCTCGACGCCGGCGTGCCGGCCGGGAAGCTGCTCTACACCGGCCCCGGCAAGCAGGACCGCGCGATCGAGGACGCGATCAAGGCGGGCGTCACCGAGTTCTCGGTGGACTCGCCGCACGGCCTGGACCAGCTCGACGAGGCCGCCCGCCGCCTGGACGCGCCGGTGCGCACCGTGCTGCGGGTCAACGACTCCACGCCCGCGCCCGGACAGGGCCTCACCATGACCGGGGTGGCCTCGCCGTTCGGCGCGGACGCGGAGTGGATCCTCGCCGAACCGGAACGTTTCGGCTCCCGGCCCTCGGCCAGGCTCGTCGGCTTCCACCTCTACATGGGCACGAACGTCCCCGACGAGGACGCGCTCATGGCGCAGTTCACCCAGTCGGCGCACACCGCCCGGAAGCTCGCCGACGTGCTCGGCATCGACGTCGAACTGCTCGACCTGGGCGGCGGGTTCGCCGCTCCGTACGCCCGCGAGGGCGAGCCGCCGTCGTACCCGACGCTGGCCGGGCGGCTCGGCGAACTGCTCGACGGCACCTTCCCCGGGTGGCGCGAGGGGCGCCCGACCGTGGCCTTCGAGTCCGGCCGCCACCTCGTCTCGACCTGCGGCACGCTCTTCACCCGGGTCCTGGACGTCAAGCGCTCGCACGGACGGCGGGTCCTCGTCCTCGAATCCGGCATCAACCACCTCGGCGGCATGTCCGGCCTGCGCCGCCTGCCGCAGATCGCGCCCGCCGTGCTGCACGGCGAGCCCGGCACGACGCTGCCGCTCGCCGACGCCATGGTCACCGGACCGCTCTGCACCCCGCTCGACACCTGGGCGCGCGCCGCCGAGGTGGCCGAGGTCCGGCCCGGCGACGTGGTGCGGGTGCCGAACGTCGGCGCCTACGGACTCAGCGCGAGCCTGCTCGCCTTCCTCGGGCACCCGGCTCCCGTCGAGGTCGTCGTCGACGGCGGCCGGATCGTCGAGGAGTCCCGCCTCACGCTGCAGCGGCAGCCCGCCAACTGACCGACCGACCGATCCGAAGGAAGTGACCCGGATATGAACCCGGAGTTCGAGGGAATGCTCCGCCCGTTCCTGAAGTACGCGGGCGAGCAGGAGCTCACCGCCGAGTCAAAGCTGCGCGAGCTCGGTCTCGACTCGATGCAGGAGATCGAGCTGCTGTTCGCCATCGAGGACACCTTCGGTGTCCAGCTGCCCGACGAGCTGCTCACCGAGACCACGTTCGCGACGGCGGGCAACCTGTGGCAGGCGATCTCGGACCTGGACGGCGCCGCCGACGGAGCCGCTCGGTCATGACCCTACTCAGCGAGGAGCCGCTCCGGCTGTCCGACGTGCTCGACGTGGTGGCGAAGGAGGCGGCCGAGTCCGACGAGAACGCCGGCTTCCCCGTCGCCGCGCTCGACGCCCTGCGCACCCACCGCCTGCTCGGTCTGCTCGTACCGACCGAGTACGGCGGGCTCGGCGGCACCGCGGCCACCATGGTCGACGTGGCACTGCGCCTCGCCCGCGAGGACCTGTCGGTCGGGGTGATCTTCGCGATGCACTGCCAGCAGGTCGCCACCCTGGTCCGCTACGCCTCGCCGGAACTGCGCGCGGAGCTCCTCCCGGCGATCGCCAGGGGCGAGTCGTACCTGGCGTCGGTGACCACCGAGGCCGGCACCGGCGGCAGCCTGCTGGCCGCCGAGTCCACCACCGAGGCCGGCGACGGCCTGGTGCGCATCGACCGCAACGCGCCGATCGTCACCGGCGGCATCCACGCCGACGCCTTCCTGATCACCGCGCTCGCCCCCGGCGCGACCTCGCCCAACCAGGTGTCCCTGGTCTACGCGCACCGCGACCAGCTGCAGGTGGAGGTACGGGGAGACTGGCAGCCGCTCGGCATGCGGGCCACGTCCAGCGTGCCCATGCGGCTCACGGGCGCGGTGCCCGAACACCAACTGGTGGGACCGCTCGGCGACTTCAGGTCGATGGTCACGGCCCTGTTCGGTCCGTACGCCCACCTGGGCTGGGCCGCGTGCTGGCTCGGCGCCTCGGCGGGCGCCCTGTCCCGGGTGATCCGCCATGTGCGCAGCCCGCAGGGCCGGAAGCGTTTCGACACCCGCTCCGACCTGCTGCTGCGCCGGCTCGCCCAGGTCCGCGGCGGCCTGGACACGGTGCACAGCCTGCTCCGCCACACCCTCGACGTCCTGGACCGGACCGAGGACATGTCGCAGGCGCCGGTGCAGCTGCTGCTCAACACCCTGAAGACCGAGGCGGCGGAGCGGTGCTTCGGCGCGGTCGACGAGCTCGTGGAACTGGTCGGCATCCAGCACGGCTATCTGCGCAACTCGCCGCTGTTCCTGGAGCGGACCTTCCGCGACCTGCGCAGCGCCTCGCTGAACTACAGCAACGACCGGCTCTACCGCGCCAACGGTTCGCTGTCGCTGCTCGACGCGGAGGTGCGCCTTGCCTGAGGCCGCCGCCACCGACATGAGCGGCCTGCGCGCGTCGATCGCCTCGGCGCTCGACCGGGTCGCCGTTCCCGGCGAAACCGCCGCTGTCTGGCGCGAGTTGGGGCGAGCGGGCGTGCTGCGCGCGCTCGGCCCGTCCGGTACGACGCCGGGCCGGACCGCCGACCCGCTGGCCCTGGAGGTGCTGCTGACCGAACTGGACGCGCGCCATCCGACCGGCACGGTCCTGTCGGCCTGCGTCCAGCTCGCCACCGCCCTGCCGATCCTGGCCGAGGGACTCGACAGCGACCCCGTCCGGTCGGTGTACGGGTCGACGCTGGACGGGGAGGCCCAACTCGCCCTCGCCACGACCGATTCGGGCGCGGGCGGCTCCGATCTGATGGAGGCCACGACCGTCGCCGAACTGGGCGAGGACCAGGTGGTGCTGAACGGCGGCAAGCGGTGGATCACCAACGCGACCACCGCCGGCCACGCCCTGGTCCTGGCCCGGCACCGGCCGGCCCGGCACTTCACCAGCTTCGTCTGGGTGCTCGTCCCGACCGACGCGGCCGGGGTCACCGTGGAACCGACGACCACCCGGCTGTTCCTCGGCTCCGGCGTCGGGAACCTGCGCTTCGACGGTGTCACCGTCGGCCGCGACCATGTCGTCGGCCGGCCCGGCCGGGCCCTGCCGAGCTTCGCCCGCCACATCGGCACGGAACGCCTGGCGTCCGCGCTGTGGGCGCGGGCGATCTGCCGGCGGGTGCTCGACCGGACCCGGGAACAGCTGGCCGGGCACCCGCTGCACGGCCGGACCGCCTGGGACAACGACGCCGTCCGCGCGCGCTTCGCGCAGTGCCTGGTGGAGCTGCGCCGGATGGACGCGCTGTGCGCGACGATCCGGGGCGGACCGGACGAGCAGCCCACGGCGGTGGACGGCATGATCGCCAAGGCGGCCGTGGCCGAGAGCCTGCGGTACGTGGTCGGCGAGTGCGTCCAGCTCCAGGGCGCCGCGGCCTTCGCCGACGACGGCATCGCCCATCTGCACACCGAGGCGGCGGCGTGGAGCATCGCCGGCGGCGCGACGGGAGCCATGCTCGCCGGAGTCGCCGACCACGCCGCCGACGTCCTCAAGGCGAGCCGGTGAGACCGCCGGAGCTGATCCCCGTCGCGGACGGCGTCACGCTGGCCGTGGCCCGTATCGACGCGCTGCTCCCGCACGCGCGGCGCTGCATTGCGGCGGACCGGTCCGCGATCGCCGGACTGCCGCCGTGGCGGGCCCGGCAGTCGCTCGGCGCCCGCACGCTGCTGCGGCTCGCGCTCGCGGACACCGCCGGGCCCGGCGCGGCGCGGGCTCCGATCGCCGTCCGCGACGGCGGCAAGCCGTATCTGCCCGACCGGCCGGACCTCGGCATCAACCTCTCGCACGACGGCGAGTGGGCGGCGGCGGTCGTCGGTGACGGGCACGCCGTGGGCGTGGACGTGCAGGAACCGCGGGCGGTCAGCCCGGCGATGCTCCGCCGCTGCTGCACCGAGTCGACGGCGGCCGGCCTGTCCGTACTGCCGGCGCCGGACCGGGAGTGGGAGTTCGCCCGCATCTGGACCGTGCAGGAGGCGTGCGTCAAGGCGTCCGGGGACGGCCTGCCCGGCCGCCCCTGGACGATCCGCGTCGACCTCGGCCGGCAGCACGGCGCGTGGCGGTCGTACCGGTGGCGGTCCCTGCGCGAGGGCCAGGGGCCTCCGGTGAGTTGTGCCTACCGAAGGGAGGAAGGGTGACGGAGACACAGGCGGACCTACCCGAGTGGCTGCCGTTGTTCGAAGGTCTGAGCTGCTACACGGCGAACCTGGCGGGGTACCTCCACCGCGAGTTCCCGCGGACCGACGAGCACCTCGCCCGGTCCGTACGGCTCGCGGTGCGCACCGACCTTCCCGACGGCGAGCTGTCCTTCTCCCACCACGCCACCCCGCTGGACGAGCTCCCGGACGGCAGCCGGCTGCGCTACCGGACCGCCGGCGACGAGGAGTCCGCCGCGGCGGAACTGACCGCGGAGGCCGGACGGCACGGGCGCGTCCTGGTCGTCACGGACAGCGCGCGGCTGCCCTGGTCCCCGGTCTTCGGCCAGGGCCCGTCGGCGCCGCACTGGCTCCTGGTGACCGGCGGCGGAGGCGAGGGCCGCTGGCAGGTGTACGACGCCTTCGCCGGCCTGCTGCCCGCGGGCGAACAGCGCCCGTACGCCGGCACGGTGACCACCGCCGAGCTGCTCGCGATGATGACCCTGCCCGCGGGCTGGTCGCCCGCGCAGCACCGGCGCAACACCCTCGCCTTCGGATTCCCCGTACCGGAACCGGAGCCGGAGCGCGGGTCCGGGCCCGGGTCCGGACCCTCCGCCCGGCAGTGGCTCGCGCGGGAGGCGGCGCCAGGGCCGGGACGGGGATCGGTGTCCGGGCCGGAGTGCGAGCGGCCCGGGCCGGGATCCACCGCGCCGCTGCCCGGCGACTGGCTCACCGACAGCGTCTCGGCACTGCCCTTCCTGGCCGACCTGCTCACCCGGCAGGAGGCCGACGCGGGCCGCCACCTGGAGGACCTCTGGGCGGCGACCCAGCACCACGTGTTCCGGTACCGGCGGCCGGCCCTGCGCGGCGACGCCTCGGCGGAGGAACTCCACCGGTGCGAAGAGGCCGTCGGGGCGTGGGAGGCGCTGCCCAAGGCCGTGCGCTTCGCCGTCGACTCCGCCCGCCGGGGCCGGCCCCGCGCCTCCCTCATCCACAGCACGTTCGAGCGCCTTCTCGACATCGAATCCCGTCGCGCCGCGCTCCCGGTGTGACAAGGAAAGGAAACCACCCGTGATCGATCGGTCCCTCTACGACTGGTTCCTCGCCTCGGCGCAGCGCCACGGAGACTCCATGGCGCTGGAGGTCGGCAGCCACGCGCTGACCTACGACCAACTCCTGAAGGCGTCCGAGCGCATGGCCGCGCTGATCGAGCGGCAGCTCGGCCGGCGGCCCGAGCGCGTGGGCCTGCTGGCCAGCCGCAGCCTGACCACCTATGTCGGCTACCTCGCGATCCAGCGCCTGGGCGCCGCGGTGGTGCCGCTGAACCCGCGTTCTCCCGTGGCCCGCAACCTGGCCATCACGAAGGACTCCGGCCTGGAGATCACCGTCGCCGACGAGACCGCGAGCGAGCAGCTCGACGAGTACGCGCAGAAGGCCGGCGTCGACGTGGTCGACATGACCGGCGACGACCGCAAGAAGCTCGTCACGCAGGGCGGCGACGACGAGCTGGTCGCCGCGATATCCCGGCCGAGCAGCGACTACGCGTACATCGTCTTCACCTCGGGCTCGACCGGCCGCCCGAAGGGCGTGCCCACGACCCACCGCAACATCTCGTCCTTCCTCGAGGACGCCATCCCGCGCTTCCACTTCGCTCACGGCTGCCGGGTGTCGCAGACCTTCGAGGTTTCCTTCGACGGCTCCATCATCGAGATCTTCGGCGCCTGGGGCTCCGGCGCCACGCTCTGCATCCCGCAGCACAGCGACGTGTTCGCGCCCGTGCGCTTCGTGAACGAGAAGCGGCTGACGCACTGGCTCTCGGTGCCGTCGATCATCTCCTTCGCCAAGCGGCTGCGCGCCCTCGCCCCGAACAGCATGCCGACGCTCCAGTACTGCAACTTCGGCGGCGAGCCGCTCACCGCCGAACAGGCCGACGCCTGGCTGACGGCCGCGCCGAACGCCACGATCCACAACTGCTACGGCCCGACCGAGCTCACGGTCATCATCACCGGCAACCCGGTGCCCCGTGACAAGGAGGCGCGCACGCCCACGTCCAACCGCACCATCCCGATCGGCGAGATCTACCCGCACATGGAGTGGGTCCTGCTCGACGAGGAGCTGCGGAGCACGGACGACGGCGAGCTGTGCGTGCGCGGCCCGCAGCGCTGCCCCGGCTATCTCGACCCGGCGCACAACGTGGGCCGGTTCGTGGACTTCGACGGGGTGCAGGGGCGCTCGTACGACGGCTCGGAGCCGCTGCACGACAAGCACTGGTACTGCACGGGCGACCGGGTCCGCATCGAGCACGGCGAGCTCGTGCACCTCGGCCGCATCGACGACCAGGTCAAGATCCACGGCTACCGCACGGAGCTGGGCGAGATCGAGTCGGTGCTGCGCAAGCACCCCGACATCGCGGAGATCGTCGTGGTGGCCGTGACGGCGGCGGACGAGCAGATCGACCTGCACGCCTTCTACACGGGCGACGAGGTGTCGGCGAAGGACTTCGCGCGGCTCGCCGAGGAGCTTCCGGTCTACATGCGCCCGCGCTCCTACCACCACCGGCAGTCGATCCCGCTGTCGATGGTGGGCAAGGTCGACCGCAAGCTGCTCGCCGCCGAACTGACCGGCTGACGCACGCCGTTCGCCGGCCGGTCCGGAAGGCCGTTCTCCTCCGGACCGGCCCTCCTTCCCACCGACCCGACCGCCCGACCGCCCACCCGCTCCACGAAAGGCCCGGTGTGGACCAGCACACAGATCCGGACGGAACGCTGTTCACGTGGTTCCGGGACAGCGCCCTGCGTCACTCACGGCTGACCGCCCTGGAGGTCGGCGGCGAGTCGTTCACCTACGGGGAGCTGCTCGACCTCGCCGAGCGGCTCGCGCACCGACTGGTGTCGGTGACCGGCCGGCCGCCCCGGGCCGTGGGGATCCTGGCGGCCCGGTCGCCCGCCGCGTACGCCGGCTATCTGGCGGCGCTGCGGCTGGCGGCCACGGTGGTGCCGCTGAACCCGGCGTTCCCGGCCGAGCGGAACGCGTACGTGTGCCGGGCCGCGGGCGTGGACGTCGTCGTGACGGACCGGCGCGACGCCGGAGTCGTGGTGACGGACCGGCCCGACGCCGACGCCGTCGTGACCGAGCGGTCCGGCGAGGGCTCCGGCAGTGGCCCGGCCCCGGTCCTTCTGGACGCGTCGACCCGGGACGAGGTGGCGGCGGGACCGCGCTGGTCCGGTCCCCCGGAGGGCGCCGCGGACGACGTCGCGTACGTCCTGTTCACCTCCGGCTCCACCGGCCGGCCCAAGGGCGTGCCGATCCGGCACCGGCAGCTGGCCCGGTACGTCCCCTGGTGGATCGAGCGGTACGGGGCGGGTCCGGGCAGCCGGCTGTCCCAGTCCTTCGACCTGACCTTCGACCCGTCGGTGTTCGACATGTTCGTCGCGTGGTGCTCGGGCGCCACCCTGGTCGTCCCGCAGTCGCGCGAGCTGATGATGCCGACGCGGTTCATCGCGGCCAAGGGCATCACGCACTGGTTCTCGGTGCCGTCGGTGATCTCCATCGCCCGGCGGCTGCGGGGACTTGCGGCCGGCAGCCTGCCGACCCTGCGGCACACCCTCTTCGGCGGCGAACCGCTGACGCTCGAACAGGCCGCGGCATGGGCCGAGGCGGCGCCGCACAGCGTCATCGAGAACCTGTACGGGCCCACCGAGGTGACCATCTCGTGCACCGCTTACCGGCTGCCGGCGGACCGGGCGCACTGGCCGCGGACGCCGAACGGCACCGTGCCGATCGGCACGGTGCACGACCTGCTCGACGGCGTCGTCCTCGACGACTCCGGGCGCGCCGCCGACGAGGGCGAACTGTGCCTGCGCGGGCACCAGCGGTTCGACGGGTATCTCGATCCCCGGCAGAACGTGGGCCGGTTCGTGGCGTACGACGGTGACCGGTCGAGCGTCCTCGACGGCGACGCGGTGACGCCCGGCAGTTGGTACCGCACCGGTGACCGGGTGCGCGTCGAGGACGGGCAGTTCGTCTATCTGGGCCGGCTCGACGACCAGGTGAAGATCCGCGGCTACCGGATCGAGACCGGTGAGATCGAGCACGTACTGCGGGCCCGTCCCGAGGTGCAGGACGTGGTGGTCCTCGCCGTGCCGGGCCCGGGCGGGCACGCGCTGCACGCGGTCTACACGGGCACGGAGGTCCCGGACGAGGAGTTCACCGACCTGGTCGCCACGAGGCTTCCGCCGTACATGGTGCCCGAGCGGTACCACCGGCGCGCGATGCTGCCGGTGAACGCCAACGGCAAGACGGACCGCCGGCAGCTGGCCGCCGAGCTCCAGAGGGACCTGTGAGCCGGGACGCGCCGGAGCGCTCAGGCGCAACGGCGTTCCATCACCAGGCGGTTGGCGGTGGGCCGGCGCGCCACGGTGAAGCCCTGCCGTTCGAACAGGCCCTGGGTGCCGACGTAGAGGTCGGAGGCCGCCGCCTTCGGGCTCGTGGTCGGATAGCCCTCGATCACCTCGGCGCCGTGGGCGCGCGCGTAGTCGCAGGCCGCGGCGAGCAGAACGTCCGCGCTGCCCTGCCGGCGGTGTCCGGCGCGGACGTAGAAGCAGGGCACCGACCAGCGTCCCGGCTCGTCGGCGCCGCCGCGGCCCACCGTGGCCGTCCGCAGGCGGGCGAACGCCGACCGGGGCGAGACGGCGCACCAGCCGATCGCGCGTTCCCCGCCGTTCGCCCGGTCCTCGGTGTAGGCGAGCAGACCCGTCGGTTCGCCGTCCTTCACCAGCGCGTGGAACGCCCGCCGGTTGGCGTCGCCGGACTCGTAGTCGGCGCGGGTGAGACGCCAGTACATACACCAGCAGCCGCCGCATGCCCCGCGTTCACCGAAGAGGTCCTCCAGGTCCGGCCAGTTCTCGACGGTGAGTGGACTCGTCCGCGTGATGCGCATGTCCGGCTGCACTCCTCCTGTGGAAGGAATCGGGGATGACCCATGGTAACGAGGCGACCTCGGCCCTGAGCGCAGCCGAGCGGTCGGCCTTCCGGAGCGCCGCGGGCCGTTTCGCGACGGGCGTCGTCGTCGTCACCAGTCTGACGGACGACGTGCCCCTCGGAGTGACGGTGAACGCGTTCTCGACGGTGTCGCTCGACCCGCTGCTCGTCCTGGTCAGTCTGCAGAACACCTCGCGGATGCTGACCGCGATCGAGCAGTCGGAGATCTTCGCGGTCACCGTGCTCGCGGCCGACCAGAAGTACCAGGCGGGCTGGTTCGCCAACCCGCGGCGGCCGACCGGTCTGGCCTCGTTCGGCGGCGAGACCATGTTCGCGGGGCCGGCCACCGGTTGCCCGGTGCTCGCCGAGGGGCTGGCGTTCTTCGACTGCCGGCTGCACGCGGCGCATCCCAGTGGCGACCACGTGATCCTCGTGGGCGAGGTGCTCTCGTTCGACCAGATGCGCCGGGCCGCGCCGCTGCTCTTCGCGAACGGCGAGTTCGGCGTCGGGGATCAGCCCTCGGCCGACGCCGTGTCGGACCGCGGGGTGTCGACGGCGGCCAGGGCCTTGTCGGTCACCACCCGCAGGTAGGGGATGACCAGCAGGGCGCAGAGCACGGCGAACACACCGAAGGCCACGTGGTAGTTGACGAACTGGGCGACCAGGCCGCCGACCGCCGCGGCGATCGGGGCGGTGCCCCAACTGATGAGGCGGTAGGCGGCGTTGAACCGGCCGAGCAGGTGGTCGGGGACGAACGTCTGCATGATCACCCGGGCGTTGACCGTCCACATGGTGCCGCCGACGCCGGCGACGAACGCGGCGCAGGCGATGGGAACGGCGCTCCCCTTGACCGAGGGAAGCAGGGCCGGAGCGGCGACGAGGAAGAAGGAACCGATGATGTCGACGAACATCGACCAGCGGCGGCCGAGCAGCCGGTTCACCCGTCCGACCAGCAGCGTGCCGACGATTCCGCCGACGCCGAGGCAGGTGAGGAGCAGGCCGTACTGGCGGGGGCTGAGTCCGAGCGGGCCCGGAGCGGCGGCGTACGCGGGGATGAGGGCGAGCCAGACGCTCCAGCAGCCGGCCATGACCGCGATGAGCAGCGCCATCGTGCGCAGCAGCCGGTTCTTCCAGAGGAAGTCGAGGCCCTCGCGGATCTCGACGCGGATGGGCTGCCGCGGCCGGGCCTGGGCGCCGCCGGCCGGCTTGGGCGAGAAGTCGCCGACGAGCAGCGTCAGCAGCACCATGCCGGCGGCGTACACGAGACCGCTGACGCCGAAGGCGAGGACGAAGCCCGAGGCCACCAGGAAGCCGCCGACGGGGGCGCCGAGGAACTGCTTCCAGAGGTACTCCATGGCGGTGATGCGCGCGGTGGCCGGTTCCCAGCGGGACTTGGGAACGGCGGCGGGAACGATGGACGCGCCGGAGGTGAGCGCGAGGACCTCCGCCGTACCCATGGCGAGCGCGACGACGTAGACGATCGGCAGCGACTTGGCATCGAGCAGGACGGAGGCGAACAGCGACGTGATGGCGCAGAGCCGGATCGCCTCCGCGACGACCATGAGCGTGCGCCGGCTGACCCGGTCGACGAGAACGCCCACCGGCAGTGCGGCCAGCAACCACGGGAGCGTGATGAGGACACCCACGGCGGAGATGAGACTGGGCGACTGCGTCATCTTCGCGGCCAGCAGCGGCAGGGCCACCCGGGCGATGGCATCCGCCATGTTCGTCATGGCGGTGAAGAAGACCAGCAGCCATTCGTTGCGGCCGGCCCGGGGAATTGATTCGCCGGAATCTGATTCGCTCGTCGAGGAGCTCGATGTCGAGTGCGCCTGGGGCACTGCCGTTCCCTACTTTCGCGTTTCGATGAATGCCGGAACGACGGCCAATCGTCCATGCCCCTACTTGACATGTCAAGGCCCGATGACACCGTTCGCTCAATGGGGCCGAATTCGGTCGCAGAATGTCCATTTTTCCGCGAGGAGGTGCGAATGGATCTGATACCTTTTCGAGCCACACGCTTTGTGCAGGACGTGGTCGGCGATCTGGCGAGTGTCACGGCGCTTCCCGAGGAGCACCCGAAAGACGGGAGCCGGCCGGTCAGTCCGTACAACGTCCGGCAGATAATCCAGCCCGACGCGGACATATCCGCAGAAGCGGGGCGGAATGCCGGGGCGCGGGTGACGCTGCGCCGCTGGCTCTCCGAAGGCGTACTGGCCACGGACGCCGAGCCGGCGCTGTTCGTGTACGACCAGACCGAGGCCGGCAGCGTGATCCAGCGCGGGCTGATCGGCGCGCTCCACGTGAGCGACGACCCGTCCTCCGGCGTGCTGCCGCACGAGGAGCATTTCGCCGCCTCCATTCCGGACCGGGCGGAGTTCATCCGCACCGCCTCCGCCGACATGGAGCCCATCTTCTGCGTGTACGAGGGCGGCGGCGCGGCGAGCGAGGTCGTCGACGCCGTGGCGGACCGGCGCCGTCCGCTGGTGCGGGTGACCACCGAGGACGGCCGGACGCACCGGCTCTGGCGCATCACCGACAGGGCCGCGCACGCGACCATCGCCCAGGACCTGCGCCACCGGGCGGGGCTGATCGCGGACGGCCACCACCGCTATGCGGCGTACCAGCGGCTGCGGGCCGAGCACGCGCAGGACGAGGCGTGGCACTACGGACTCGCCCTGCTCGTGGACTCGGCCGCCTATCCGCCGCGGCTGCGGGCCATTCACCGTGTCCTGCCGGACCTGAGCCTGGCGGAAGCCGTCGAGCGGGCCAAGGGCGTCTGCCGGGTCCAGGAGACGCCCCGTGAATTCGAGTCCGCCCTTCGTCTCCTTGAATACACCCCGCCGGACGGCATATCTTTTCTGATCAGTGACGGGGATCGCCACTTCCTGGTGACCGACGTCGACCGGCTGGCAATTGAACTCGCGATGTCCGGGGCGGCTCCGCCGGAATGGCGAAACCTTGATTCCGCGATTCTGCACACCTTGTTCATCGAAGTGGTCTGGGACCATTCCGATGATTCCGATATAGCGTATGTCCACGGCGCCCGCGAGGCCGTCGACCGGGCCCGCCGCAAGAACGGCACCGCGGTCGTCCTGAAGCCCCCGGACTTCTCCGACGTGCGGGCCATCGCCATGGCCGGCGGGCGCGTTCCCTACAAGTCGACTTCATTCGATCCCAAGCCGCGAAGCGGGTTCGTGCTGCGCATGCTCTGAGGACCGCTGACGAGGACCACCCACGGAAGAGAGATCTGATGAGAGAGAACGGCATCTGCACCTGCTGGCCGGGCGCGACCGTCTGGCTGACCGGCTTGCCCAGCTCGGGAAAGACGACCATCGCGCACGCCATGGCCGAACGCGTGCGCGCCGACGGACGCCGGGTGGAGGTGCTCGACGGCGACGAGATCCGCACCACCCTCTCCGCGGGGCTCGGCTTCAGCCGCGAGGACCGGAACACCCATGTGCAGCGCATCGGCCTGGTCGCCGAAGTCCTCGCCCGCAACGGCGTGTTGGTCCTCGTGCCGGTGATCGCGCCGTACGCGGACCAGCGCGAGGCCGTCCGCAAACGCCACGAGGCGTCGGACACGCCCTATCTGGAGGTCCATGTGTCCGCACCCGTCGAGGTGTGCGCCGAACGAGACGTGAAGGGTCTGTACGCCAAGCGTGCCGCGGGCGAGCTGTCCGGGCTCACCGGCGTCGACGACCCCTACGAGGTACCCGACTCGCCCGACCTGCGCATCGCTTCGCACCAGCAGACCGTGCAGGAGTCCCTGGCCGCGCTGCACACGCTGCTCACCGAGAGGGAGCTCGCATGACCACGATCACGTCCTCACCGGCGCGGGAGGCCGACCGCCCCGCCACGCTCGGCCACCTGGACGCCTTGGAGTCCGAGGCCGTGCACATCCTCCGTGAGGTGGCCGGCGAGTTCGAGAAACCGGTGATCCTCTTCTCCGGCGGCAAGGACTCCATCACCATGCTCCACCTGGCGCTGAAGGCGTTCGCGCCCGCGCCGGCACCCTTCTCCCTGATGCACGTGGACACCGGGCACAACTTCCCCGAGGTCATCGAGTACCGCGACCGGGTCGTGGCCGAGCACCGGCTCCGGCTGTACGTGGCCTCGGTGCAGGAGTACATCGACCGCGGTGTCCTCAAGGAGCGTCCGGACGGTACCCGCAACCCGCTGCAGACGGTCCCGCTGACCGAGGCCATCCGGATCCACGGCTTCGACGCGGTGCTCGGCGGCGGGCGGCGCGACGAGGAGAAGGCCCGCGCGAAGGAGCGGGTGTTCAGCCTGCGCGACGAGTTCTCGCAGTGGGACCCGCGCCGTCAGCGCCCCGAGCTGTGGCAGCTCTACAACGGCCGGCACGCCCCCGGTGAGCACGTCCGCGTGTTCCCGCTGTCCAACTGGACCGAGCTGGACGTCTGGCAGTACATCGCCCGCGAGAACATCGCGCTGCCGGAGATCTACTTCGCACACAAGCGCGACGTGTTCCGGCGCTCCGGCATGTGGCTCACCGCGGGCGACTGGGGCGGCCCCCGCGAGGACGAGCCGGTCGTCACCCGCCAGGTCCGCTACCGGACCGTGGGCGACATGTCCTGCACCGGCGCCGTCGAGTCCGACGCGTCGACCGTCGAGCAGGTCATCACCGAGATCGCCGCGTCCCGACTCACCGAGCGCGGCGCGAGCCGCGCCGACGACAAGCTGTCCGAGGCCGCCATGGAAGACCGCAAGCGCGAGGGGTACTTCTAAATGAGCACGTCCACCGACCAGATGACGCACGGCGCCGACCCGGAGACCACGACGCTGCTGCGGTTCGCGACCGCCGGTTCCGTCGACGACGGCAAGTCCACCCTGGTGGGCCGGCTGCTCCACGACTCCAAGTCGGTCCTCGCCGACCAG
>NZ_JBSGBF010000045.1:0-60093 GCF_053601115.1 Streptomyces sp. NPDC004788 | reverse complement strand
ATATCCCGCTCCGCGGGATATGCCCCGGCAAGCCGGGGCATAGAGCGCGAATTGCGCAAGCGCAATTCGGATTCCCGCGCAAGCGCGGGAATGGAATTCCGTAAACGGAATTCCGGACGGAATGTAATTCGCGCAAGCGCGAATTGGAGGCGACCGCGCAAGCGCGATCACCCGGGCTGGCTACGAGGGGAGGTGCATCACGCTCGGGACTGTGTAGGGCTTGGGATTCCCAGCCACCACCGCCGCAACGAGAGTGACGGACCGTCGGCCCGATCGGGTGCCGGCCCCACCGCAGTGACGGGCTCCGCTGCGCTCCACCCTGACCACTCCCCCACCCTCGAAACCGGCCGCTCACGTTCACGAATACCCCGCCAGCTTACACGTCAACCCACCACTGTGGGGCGGATTACGTACATGCATCACCCGAGCGAGCGAACGCGCAACCAGCGTGATGCATCACGCAGCGCGAGTGTGTAGCATTTGGGCCCTGGCCGCACCACCCCTAAGCCAGTCCAAAAACTCACCGGCTGAATTCAAGATTGCACGGCCTTGAATACCTTAGCCACAGAACGGAAGCCCGATATGGGAATGCCGGAATTCGGCGTGCGGAGGTACATGAGCCGTTCGGCCGCCAGGCCGTACGGCGGAACCCACCACCGGCACCGGCCACGCCTCCATGCTTTTGAGCGTCACGGCCGGTACAACCCGAGACGCAGCTCCGCTGGTGCCGCCTACGGTCCGCACCCGACGCACGGAGCCGCACGCGAAGCCGCCTCAGCCCCGTCCGGGGGCCGACGCGCAGCAGTTGGCGGGCCGCCGGCGGATGGATCCGCGGCCTCCCCCGCCTGGTCGCGAGCCTCGCCGCTGAATGGAGCGGCTGGAGGGCGCGGCGCGGGCCGTAGGGGGCGCGCCTCTAAAGATCAGATAGGCGCGAGCCTCTGACCTGCGGAAACGCGCGAGATATATGCAGCCTGAGTGAATGGATCACGCCCGAGGGAGGCGAGTTGCATGCACGTAGGTGAATAGATCGTTCCTGTCCAGAGACACGCCCGCCGCGTGCATACATCGCCTGCATAACATCGCAGATCTGCTATGTTATGCAGCCCCGACGATCATGGAGGAGAGCCCGTGGCCCAGCCCTTGAGGCGCAGCGCGGAGGCGCCGGCGACCACGCCGCGGCTGGCCCCCGCTCCGCCGCCCGCCGATGCCGTCAACGGCATGGAGACGGCGCAGCAGCTGGTGAGCAGCCTGGAGAGGCTGGCCAAGCGCGGCGGCACCTTCACGACGAAGGACCCGGTCAAGCCGTACGTCTTCTACGGCAAGGGGCACCTGAGCATGTCCCAGGTGATCGAGGACAACCTGTGGAAGTTCGATCTGAGCGCCATGTCGCGGAACGTCTTGGACTACCTCAAGACGCACCACGACAAGGAGGGCCTGGTGGAGATGACCCAGGGCGGCCTGGCGAAGAAGTACGGCTGCTCGCAGTCGAAGATCTCCCGCGCCGTCGGCCAGCTCAGCCACCACAACTTCACCTGGCGGGAACGCCGTGGGGTGTACCGGCTCAACCCGCTCTACGCTTACCGGTGGGGCAGCGAGAAGCAGCTGCGCCTGGTGAAGTCGCTCAAGAAGACCCTGGTCGACCACGAGATCACCATCCCGACGGTGAGGAACGAGGCCACGCGATGAGCTCCGCTTCCATTCCTGGTTTCCACAACCCGGAGATCTTCGAGGTGCTGCCGAACGCCTGCCTGTCCCCCACGGCCCGCGACGTCTTCGACGTGCTGACCTCCCGCCAGGAACCGGGCGGCCTGGTCAAGATCCGCCAGCAGGAGCTAGCCGAGCGCCTCGGGCTCACCCAGTCCGTGGTCTCCCGGGCCATCAGCCAGCTGCGCGACAAGGGCATCATCAGCGAGCGGCAGCGCCGCGGCGAGGTCCTCATCCACCCGCTGCTGGCCGGCTACGAGTCGCTGAGCCACATGGTCAACCACCTCAAGGCGCCCGACACGTTCGTGTGGCCGCTGAACTTCCCGACCGGCGACATCCGCCCGCCGCGCGCGCGAGACGCCCGCATCGGCACAGACTTCGACCCGGACCCCGACGGCGGCGAGGACGCCCCGCTGCCGGACGCACCGCCCGCCCTGCGACTGGCCGGATGATCCGCGACTCCTGCCCCGCCACCACGGCGCCCACCCCACCGGGAGGGCGCCGTCGTCGTTCCCGGCCGCCCCGCTGCAGCACGGTGGCCGGCCCGCTCGCCGTCGCCGGCAGCGCGCTGTCTCGCGTCGTGCTGTATGCAGCAGCCGCATAGATCTTTTGGCCCGCTGTACGAGCAGCACCCTTGTCCCGCCTGGCCCATGCAAATGCTGCGCTGCCCCCGGACCCTCGCCGTACAGCAGACCGCGAGCACGACCAGGACCACGGGCAGCACCGACTACAGCACCGTCCCGGCCAGGGCCCGGCGGTCACCGGTCAGGGCGTAGCGGCGGGCAGCGAGGCCGTGGTCGAGGGGCTCGCCGATCTGCTCGCACAGGAGCGCCAGGACGTCGGCGGCCTCGGTGTCGGACAGGTACGCGGGGGCGACTTCGAGCATCAGCTCCCCGATCGCGTGGCTGCTGGCGGCGAGGTCGTCGACGACGGCGCGCAGCGCGGTGACGGCGGGGTCCGCCGGCGGTTCGGCGGGCGCCGGGGGCGGCGCGGTGCGGACGTCGCGCACGGCCTGGCGGACCACGGCGCGCACCGTGGCCGTGTCGAGGGCCTGGGGGCCGCTGTGGGCGAGTGCGGCGAGTCGGCGGGTGATGATCTCCGCGACGGCGTCCGTGCGGCCGGAGACGGCGATCAGGGCCCGCTGGGACAGGCCGTAGTCGAGCGCGGCCGCGGTGCCCGGGTTGCTGTCTCGCGTGCGAGACGTCTCGGGGCCGGCGGCGACGGCGTCGTGGATCGTGGCGAGTGCGCGGGCGACATCGAGGAGCCGGTACGCCTGGGCGCGGCTGATGCCGAACTCCGCCCGGCAGTACGACTCCCAGCTGCTGTGCCCGAGCGGCAGCCAGACGCGGGCGGCGTGCGCGTCGCGGACCCGGGCGGCGAGGACCGCCACGGAGCGCCGGACGTCGTCCATCGCCTCGCGCAGCCCGGCCGTCATCTCCCGGGCGCGGGCCTCGCTCAGCGGCGGCCGCGCCGGTTCGACGCCGTGCTCCTGGTCCTCGTGCTGCTCGCCCACGACTCCATCGTCCTCCGCGCCGGCGGGCACCACCAGGGCGTGCGGGAGCACGAGGCGCGAGCTCCGTCTCACAGGCTCACAGCCTCACAGTTCACCCCGCCCACCTGGGAAAACGGCCTGGGAGTCTCCTAGCCTCACAGCGTGACACCGGTGCGCGGGGCGGGTCTGTCACGCTGATCCGCGACGGCGGGCGCGGGCCTGCCGCACGACGCGAGAGGGGGCCCGGTGGCGGGGATCGAGCGGGAGCCGGCGGAGGTGCGGATACCCAAGGCGGCGCTGGACGCCTTCGCCGCGGCGCTGAGCGTGCGCACGGTGGCGATGCGGACCTGGCCGAACGACGGCCTGGAGTGGATGTACCCGGTGGGCACGTGGGAGGAGGCGCACCTGGAGGTGGCGCTCCTGCCCGGCGGCGAGGAGGTCTGGCTGCGGATGTCCACCGACCGCTCCAGCGTCGCCGTGTGGACCATCGAGCAGTGGTGGGAGTTCGCCGGGGAACTGCCCGGCGCCACGCCGTCGGCCTGAGCCGCGGGCGGCCAGCGCACGGACGGCGGAAGCAGGCGTGGCCCCGGCGGGCCCGGGTCGTTGAGCACCCGGCCGCCGTGGCCGCTGACCGCCGAGCGAACGAGGACCGATGCCGAACAGGCCGCCGTACGACACGACCTACGGCTTCGACCACGACACCCGGACGGTGCGCGTCCATCACCACGACCTGGCCCGGCTGCTGCTGATGTTCCGCTCGCTGATGCGCGAGACGCAGAAGCCGGGCTCGTGGGAGCACATGGACGACTACGACCTGTCCTTCGAGCGCCTCGCGGACGCGGCCGACGCCGCTGCGGAGATCATCCACGGCAAGAAGTGGACGGGGCCTGACCTGCGGATGCGCTGCACAACCACCGAGCCGGTCTACGAGTGGCCCGAGGGCGGCCCGTACGACGGAGAGGCAACGTTCACCTGGAACGTGCCGGGCTACGGCTCACACGCCTCCGACGACGACCAGGTCCAGCACTACTCGAACACGGCGCTGTGCGGGTTCAGCTGGGCGAAGGGCGACCGGCCGCGCCGGGTGGAGGGGCTGCCGGAGTGCCCGGAGTGCCGGCGCGAGGTGCAGCTCGGTGCCGACCGCCCGCGCGGCGCCTGGTGACAACTGCCGGGCGGATACGCATTGCCGCCGGGTGGCAACGGGTGGATACGGCGGTGGCTACGATGCGCAACGGCCCGGCCCCGGCAGCTGCAATGCCGGGGCCGGGCCGTTGCCAGGGGTTGGCTACCCGAGCCAGACGATGTTCAGGACGGTCAGGCTGTTCAGGGGCCGGTTGACCCAGTAGGTGACGGAGAGCTGGCCGACGGCCGCGTAGCGGACGTCCTCGCCCTCGTCGTCGTCGGTGTCGAACTGCCGGAAGCCGAACGGATCGTCGGCGGCCGCGGCGAGGATGTCCCACACGGTGTCCACCGCGTGCTCGGGCAGCGCGTCGAGGACCTTGGCGGCCGGTGCGGAGACGCGGACCGCGTACGGCGACGGGCTCACCCGCGACGTCGGCGGAGCTCCGCCAGGTCGACGGCGTCGCTGTCGTCGTACCCGGAGGCGACGAACGCGTCGACGGCCGGGGCGTGCGCGATGCGGCCCTGCCAGTCCTGGACGACCTCGTAGAGCCCGGCCAGGGAGAACGTGCGGCGGGATTCCTCGAGGGCGGCGGTCCACTCGCGCTCGAAGGCCGGCACCCAGCGGTCCGCGCGCTTGTCGGCGCGCAGCTGGGCGAGGAGTTCGGCCGGCGCCCCGGGCGCGGGGGCGTAGGCGGTGACGGGTGCGTGGTCGGGCTGCGCGCTCATCGTGTCCTCCTGGCGGGTCCTCCCCTCACCGTACGCGCGCCGGGTGGCCGTGGATGCGGTCATGGGCGGATCCCCTTCTACCGGGTCAGGGTGCGGGCGACGGCCTGGGCGTGCTCGCGCAGCGGCAGGTCCTGCTTGCCCCAGGTGGCGGCCACGTAGTTGAGGAGTTCGGCCGTGGCGCGCTCGGAGTCGCTCGGGTCGCTGGTGAGCAGCTTGTCGGCGGCGAAGGCGACGTCGACGGCCGGGGTGGACAGGTCCTCCGGGGCGAGGGCGTTGCCGCGGTCGACGTCCAGGACCAGGAGGTGGCGCACCTGGTTGCGGGACTGGATGGTGATGGTGTCCTCGCGCGGCGAGTCCGCGTCCGCGACGGTGAAGCCGGGGTGGTTGAGGATCGCCGCGGCGATGGCCTCGGTGAGCACCGGCTCGGGCAGCAGGTCGTTGTCGGTGGGCTCCGCCTCCTTGAAGGTCAGCGTGTAGTTGATGCCGGCCTCGGTGGTGAACCACACCGTGTCGCCGCCCGGGTCGGCGTCCGCGGCCGCGAAGTGCGGGCTGCGGCGCAGCGCGTCGGCGACCCGGACCGGGTCGTGGTCGGCGTCGAACAGCGGGCTCTTGTCGCGGTCGATGGGCGGAAAATTGGCGGTCACGTATTCGCTCCTAGTCAGTAATCCAGATCGAGGTAATCGATGTCGTTGATTTCCACGTCCGACAGTCCCATAGCGCGACCGCCGCCGTCCTGGAAATACACTTCCTTAAACCCTTCGGCGATGATTCCGCGCATCTGCTGGTCGCTGGCCCCCGCGTCGCGGGCGTCGAAGAGGCGCTGCGCGTACTCCGGGGGGAGGTGCACGGTGAGTCGCCGGAACCGGCCGTCGTCGGTCGTGCCGACCGGTGCGGTGTAGCCGAACCGGGCCCGGGTCTCCACCGTGATCCCGCCCGTGGTGGCGGCCTGCTTCTGCCGGCGCTTGCGCACCAGCGGCTGCCACCGCTGCCGTACGGCGTCGTCGATCTTCGCGGCGACGTCGGCGCGGGCGTGCTTGCGGGCGCCGCGCCGGTAGCGGTTGACGGAGTCGGCGGTGACCCCGAGCTCCTGGGCGACGGCCTTCGCGCTGCCGAACTGTTTGATCAGGAACCCGACCTGCCCCTTGAGGGTCTTGGGCGGGTCCTTGGTGAACGCCTCGCGGTCGGCCCGCTCGATCGCGTCGTCGATCTCCCCCACCGGCTACTCCCCTTCGTCCAGGACGGCGTCGCCGCCCTTGATGTGGCGGGCCGGGTTGAGGCCCTTCTCCATGAGGTCGACCGCCCACAGCATCTGCTGGACGCCCTCCAGCTTCGCCAGGCCGGGCGTGGGCCCGAGGCGGAATCCGCCGGGCTGCGGCTTGCCGGACGCGGCGTAGGGGAGGAAGTCGAGCGGGGAGGTCCCCGGGCTCGGGTAGACGACGCAGTCGGACAGCACGGCCAGCGGGTACAGGCCGGTCATGTCCGCCATGTTGCGGAGCTTGCGGTGCATGTTGACCCGGGCCTTGCTGATGACGGCGGCCCGGATGTCGGGGCGCCAGGTCGGCCGGGAGAGGGCCGGCCACGTCTCGCCCTCCTTGTAGTGCTTGCCCTGGGGGCGCTCGCGGAGCTTGCCGACGCCGCCCTTGACCGTGGCCTTGATCGCGGAGAGGACGGCGGCCAGGCCCGGGTCCTTCTCCTTGTGGTGCTCCATCGCCGCGAGGAACTCGGTGTCGGACAGGTCCCGGGTGACGCCCATGTCGGCGAGGGTGTCGACGTAGGCGTTCTTGAGGCGGTCGTGCCACGGGTCGAGGTACGCGCCGGTTTCGCGGCGCAGGTACGCCTCGATCGGGTGCACGTCGTAGCCGAGCTCCTGGGCGTAGGCGAGGGTGTGCGTCTGATACCAGGCCGGGCCGATCGGCCGGGAGCCGTCCGGCGTGAACGGGCTGGGCAGGCGCGGGTCCAGCTCGATGTGGGAGAGGTCGGCCAGCCAGCTTCCTGGGATCTTGGGGTTGAACTTCGGGGCGTGGAAGTGGTCAGGGGCGGAGAGGCCGACGACCAGGCGGGCCGCGGCGGCGAGGAACGCCGTGTTCAGGTCGAGGCCGACCGCCCACGGCAGGGTGCACTCCTCATCCGAGAGCGTGTCCACGTCCCGCACCCACTGGTACGCCTCCTCGTTGAGGAAGCCGCCGGTCCAGCCGGAGTTCACGACGACGGGGTGCTCCGGGGTGGCCTCCGGCGGTGCCGGGTCCATCGGCTCGGTGCCGAGGCTGCCCGCGTTGTGGCCGGACACCCAGTTCCCGGTCGCCGGGTCCTGCACGGCCTTGGTCGGCGGGCGCAGCGCGGTCATCAGCTCCAGGCCGGAGACGGCGGTGGAGCCGCGCGGGGTGATGACCCGCTGGGCGTACACGCCGAGGACGCGGGCGATGTCGGCCGGCTCCATGTCGGCGACGCCGGGCCAGGACCGCTCATCGAGGGCGTCCCAGGACAGGATCGCCAGCTGCACGCACTGGCGGTCGCGGCCCTGCGCCTTGCGGTAGATCCGCGCCCACGGTCCGAAGCCCCGCTGGGTGAGCTGCCACTTGGCCTTCGCGACCTGCTTGACGACCGGGTGGTCCTCCGGCAGGCGCAGCGAGCGGCGCTGCTCGTGGCCCTCCAGGCGCTCGGGCAGCCCCAGCTTCACGGCGGCCGCGGCGGTGAGGACGATCAGCGGGTCGCTGTCGTTGCCGTACCGGTTGAGCTTGGCGGCGCCGAGACCGGACTCGCGCAGCGTCCACTCCACCAGCTCCGGCACGGTGGTCGCCGGGCAGTCCAGCACGACGCCGCCCGCCGCGTACGCGGAGCCGTCGCCGTCCAGGACGGCCAGCGGGCCGTGCGGGAAGCGAGGGTCGACCGCGGGCTTCGCGGCCTTCTTCGCGGCCGGACGCCGGGACGACGTCGCCGGGCGCGCGGCCGGACGGGCAGGACGCTCGGGTACCGGCTTCACCGCAACGCCGATGTCGGGCTCAGCCTCGTCCTGCTCCACGGTGGGCACGCGGGTGAACGTCTGCGGCACCTCGGGCTGAGGCGCGACGGCCGGGGCCGGGGCGGCGGGAGCCGCGTGGGCGGGGTACTTCGCCGCCCATCCCTTGAGGAGCCGCTGGTACGCCTCCAGGCGCGGCGACTTCGGCTCGGAGCGGCCGTTCTCGTAGTTCTTGACCGTCTGCACGGTCGACTTCAGCGCGGTCGCGAGGCGGGCCTGGGTGATGCCGGCGGCCTCGCGAAGGCGGGCGCGCTCCGCCGGGGGCGGGAGCTGCGGCTCCTCCTCCAGCAGCGCGTCGATGTTCGCGAACAGCTCCTCTTCGGATGCCATGTCGATCTCCTTTCGTGCCCTCACCCTAGCACTGTTTACCCTAGCCTTTAACCCACTTTTTTAACCCGTTCGGATTCATTGATCGGGCGGGAAATGGACGGCTCGAAGGGTCTGCCGCAGGCCCTGGCTCACACCTGACAGCCTCATCGCGCACCGCCTCCACCTGGGGAAACGCCGTGTGAGGCTGACAGCCGGAGTGTCATGCTGTCTGCTCCAGGGGGCGCGGTACGTCCACGGTGCGCCCGGCCTTCTCGGCTCGGGCCCGGCGCAGCGCGGCGGCCTCGGTCGCGGCGGCCTGGCGGCGGCGCTGGAGGCGGGCCTGCTCGATCGGGGCCGGAGCATCGTCGGCGGCGACGTCGGGCTCGGGGAACGCCCGGCGCGACAGCTCGCGCATCGCGGCGGTCTGCCGCTCCACCGCCTCCGCGATCCCCGGGTCCACCCGGGACGGCGGCGCGGCCTGGCGGTGCGCCTCGATCGCGCGCCGGTACCCGTCCGGCGGCGGTCGGCGCTCCACCGGGACGGCGGGCAGGTCGGGCGCGGCCGGGGCGGCGGCCGCCGTGATGGTGGCGGTCCTCGCGGGCGCGGGCGCCAGGACGTGCAGGGCGCGGACGTTCGCGCCGGGCACCCGCTCGTTGGCCGCCGCGATCAGCTTCGGGGCGCTCCAGCGCAGCTTCGTGCCGACGGCCGGGGCGTCGGGGACGACGTCCAGGCGGCCGGTGTCCGCGTCGAACGCCGTCGCCTGCACGCGCCCGGCGAGCTCGGGCACGGCCGCGGCGAGGATGGCGTCGAAGTCGGCGAGGACGGAGCCGCCGGCGGCCGGGGCGACCATGCCGCGCTCGGTCATCATCATGCCGATCGCCGCACCGAGCCCGAGCGGCTCACGGCCGTCACGGCGTACGACGGTGGTGGTGCGCCGCTTGGGCTTCTTCGTCTGGGTGGCGCCGTTCTTCTTCGCCGCCTCCCGGGCCGCGACCAGGGCCTGGCGGGCGAGGTCGACGCCGCTCAGCTCGCCGGTCATGCGATCACCGCCCCGGTGGCGTCGCCGTCCAGCGGGCGCGCGGCGAGGCCGGGCAGTCGCTCCGTCCACGACGCGGTCCTCCGGGCCGGGGCGGCGGGCCGCTCGTGCAGCTGCTTCAGCCGCGCCGCCAGAAGGTGCTCGGCTACCCGCTCCCGAGCGGTGTCGGCGGCGTTCGTCGCGGCGGCGACCGCGTCCGCGCCGGTCGGGTTGTGCTGGAACCAGGGGCGGCCCAGCTCGGACCGGTACGCCCGCCGGGCCTCGGCTTCGGCCTCCGCAGTGCGGCCCAGCATCGCCAGGGCGTCGTCCTGGTACTCGCCGACGGCCTGCTGCGCGACCTGGAACGCGGTGAACGCGTACGCGTCCGCAGCGGCCTGCGGATCGGCCTCCAGGGTGGCCACGTCGGTGATCTCCAGGAACTCCTGCCACGCGGCGGCGGTGCTGTCCTCGATGGCCGTGCGGGCCCCGGCGACGGCCGCCGCGACGCTGGCCGGGTCGCTCAGGTCGGCGGAACCGGCCGCCACGAGAAGGCCGGCCTCACCGATCAGGGCCTCGGTCTGACGGCGGTGGTCGCACGCCTCGCACAGCCCGGCCGACCGGCCGCGCCCGCAGTCCTCGCACGCCAGCGCCTGCCGGACCGCGTCGGCGGCGGCCGCGGCCTGCCGCTCGCGTTCCGCCTGCTCAGCGGCTGCCGCACGGGCTGCCTCGCGCCGGGCCCGCTCCGCGCGGGCCTGCTCCTGGCGCCAGGCGAGGTCTTCGGCCTCGATGGCGGCCCGCTCGCGCAGCCGCTCCTCGAGGACGCGGCGGCGCTCGACGTCGGACAGGTCGGGCAGCTCCCGGTCGATGTCCGCGCCGATCCGGGCACGCCAGGCACGGCGCAGGTGGATGACGTTGCCGCAGTTCTCGCAGTCCTCGCCGGTGTCGAGCCGGACCCCGTCGTCGCACTTGAGGTGCGAGCAGGCCCGGCGCTGGGGCAGGCCCCGGTGGATCAGCCACGGGAACGGCTTGTCGACCATCGCCTCGCCGCCGGTCTCCGCCAGCCGGTCGATCAGCCGGTCGGCCAGCAGCCGCGGCGCACCCTCCGGCGCCACACCCAGGCCCGCCAGCTGCGCCAGCTCCGCCTTCGCGGCGGCCTCCACCTGGTCCTGCTGCCACCCCGACAGCCGCTCCCACAGCCAGGAGACCGGTCCCAGCGCTACCCGCAGACGAAGAGCAGCCGGGAGGGCCACCCGCCTCTGCTGCTGCGCCTTTTCCCACCCTCCGGCCTTCGGCCGGCCACCGACACCGGCCCCGGCAGCACGCTGCCCCACCCGCTCATCGACCGGGGACTCCTTCGGCTTTTCCCCGCGCAGCGGGCCGCCCTCAGCCACCGGCGACGCCGACCCGGTAGCGGCGGTCTCGCCGTTGACGGCCTGGTCCTCGCGCACGCACACGCGCTCCGGCAGATCACCGGACCCCCCACGGCCTTCGCCGGAAAAACCACAATCAAGCTGCGGAGAAACGACGGGAGTAACCACAGAAGCGTGGTCTGCGTGGAGCTCTGCACCATCGGGACGCTCCTGATCCACAGCATCCCCGGCACCCTCAGCACCACCGATCCCAGGCGTACCAAGGGCACCAGTAGCACCGGCCGGACCATGATCTCCGCACGCACCATCAGGACGCGCCGAAAACACCGCACCGGCGCTCTCAGCCGCCTCCACAGAGGCCAGCGTGCGGCCATACGCGCGGGCGACCGGCAACAGCATGACCCGGCCCCGGCCGTTCATCCGCGTCGGCGTGGCCTTGCGCTGCCGCGCCACGACACCGGCCTCCGTCAGCCTCGCCAGGACCTTCCGGGCCCCCGACGGCGAGCAGCCCAGCAGCCGGGCCAGCGTCGCCGCCCCGCGCCCCTCGCGCTTCTTCACCGAGCCGCCGACCAGCTGCAGCCAGCCCGACGCCCGCGTGTTCAGCACCATCAGCAGCAGCCCGAGCCGGTCGGTCGCCGCGCCCTTGCCCGTCCGGCCGGCGAGCAGCCCCGGCGGCGTCGGCTCCTTGTCCTTCGGCGTCCAGCCGTGCCCGAACAGCGCCTCCAGGAGACGCAGCAGCGTCGCCAGCTCCGCCTTCGTCAGCACCAGCGGATGCCCCGCTCCCCCGCCGTGGTGAGCCCGCCACAGCGGCATGACCAGGCAGTCCAGCCCGGTCGGGTGCCCCTTCCCGTCCCTCACCACCTGCGTGTGCACCGCGTCCGAACCGCGGAGCACCGGCAGCACCTTGTGGTGGACCGTCGACTCCTTCACGCCCATCCACCGGCCGAGCTCCGCACCCCAGATCGAGGTCTGGAGGTCGTCGTCCTCGCCCTTCGGCGCCCGCGACTTCGCGTAGAGCACCACGGCCGCCAGCTTCGGCGCGTCCTTCAACCCGGCGATCGACGGGTCGGCGAGCAGCGCCTGGACCGCGTCGCGCAGCCGCAGCCGCATCGTGCGACCGAGGCGCAGCGGGTCCTCCGGGCCGTCGCCGTCCGGCTTCCCGGCGGCTGGCACCGACCGCAGCGCGTTCCGCTGCCCGGGAAGCAAGGAGCCGTCGACGGAGTTGCCGAAGTCCTCCCACAGGGGGTGGTCCAGCACGGCGGCCGACGCCGCTCCCGCGCTCACAGGGACATCCCCGAGGTCAGGCGGTCAGCCGACCGGGCGTAAACGGTGTGACAGTTGGGGGGTGTGATGTACGTCACAATTCCGCCAGGGGGGACACCGCAACCTGCGGTAATCACCCCAGACGGGGTACTGACCTGGTCGTGGTCGACCTGACAAGACGACCGAAGCTCCTGCATTATGGCGAGACCAACCTTCATATGGATCAACGCGGACGGGCCCCTTGGCGGGGGCGCGATCGCAACGGCTCATGTGGTGGGCGGGGCAGTACGAAGGCCCAGAAGCGATCTCCTTTCGTTTGGTGGCGTTTTCGAACTGGTGTTTCGAAGCCCTTGGCGGGGCCTCGGAACGAACCGCGAAGTCCCCTGGCGGGGAGCTCGCGGGTACTGCACTGCTGGACCTGGGAAGGGCCCTTGTGGTCCTGGCTAGGGACCGGTGTTGCAAATGGCCCTGATGAGGGGCCGAGTGGGAGATAAGCGGCTTGATAGGCCGCGGCTCAGGACCGGCGGGAACCGGGATCTGAGCGGACCGCTCTGGTGGGGGATTGCCGCCAGGCGGTAGACGGGCCGCGCGAGGCCGAAGGGGATGGCTAGTCCGCCTCTTCTTGGCGCGCGCGGCCGATGGCCGCTAGGTCATCCCAACCCCCCGAATGCGGAGGCTGGCGTCAGTGTGTCCAGGCGCGCACCCGATGGCGTGATCGCGATGGAGGAACGGCGTAGCGGTGCGTGTAGTTCCGCAGACGCGGGTAGTCTTCATTTCGCGATCACCTCCTTTCCAGGTGTCGCCCAACGAGGCGTTGCCCCGTTCGAGGCCCCGAGGACCATGCCCGGTCCCGGGGTTCTCGTCGTTAAGGATCACATCTGCGATCACCCTAACCCGCTGTGACGACACACAGGCGGGTCGAAAACGCAACAGGCCCGAGAAGTCCCGAATGCCGGAAGAATTGCGGCGTTTGACGGAAAACTCGTTACCGGGGTGGGTCGCCCAGTGGGTAAGTCGCTGAGTCCGCATCAGGCCAGCCCGCCCAAGTGCGCGTTGACTTCCTTCGCGGACGCGGCCAGCTCGTGCAGTTCCACGACCACGACCCCGGCCTCCACCAGCTGCTCGTAGCCGATGCAGTCGTCGACGAACAGCGACGGCTCCCGCCAGGCGATGACCACCCGCGGAATGCCCACCTCGAGGATGCGCTGCGCGCACGGGGTACGCGGCGAGTGCCGCTGTGAGCAGGGCTCCAACGTGCTGTAGAGCGTCGCCCCGGCAAGGAGCTGGGGGTCCGCCTTCCCGAGCGCGGCCTCTTCCGCGTGCTCACGCGGGTCGGACTCCCGGGAGTAGCCAGCCGCGATCTCGTTGCCGTCCTCGTCGACGATGAGCGCCCCGACCGAGTAGGCACCCGCGGCCGGCGGGCACATCGCGGCGAGGGAGATGGCACGCCTCATCCACTGCATGTCCTGCCATCGGTCGGGCGCGTACATCAGGCGCGTCCCTTCGGGGCGTAGCGGACGAGGACGACGTCGTCGATCGCGCGGACCTCGAGGACCTGCATCCGCGCGGTTGACCCGCCCGGGTAGTCGGCGGCCCCGAGGAACCTGGCGGCCTCCGGCTGGCCGACCAGCAGCGGCGCGATGGCGAGGTGCACTTCGTCTGCGAGGTCCTGGGCCATGAGCTGGGTGTGGATCGTGCCGCCACCCTCCACCATCAGCTGCTTGACGCCGCGGCGCCCGAGCTCATCGAGGACCAGGCCCCAGTCGAGGTCCGGCCCGACGCTGACGACGTCGGCGAGGTCCCCGAGTGTCGCGCGCACCTTCTCCACCGCGCTGTCGACGGTGACGACCAACTTGTCGCCACCGTGGTGCCAGAACTTCAGGTCGGCGGCGAGGTCGCCGGTGCGGGTGACTGTGACCTTGAGCGGGAACTCCGGCTTGCCGTCGGCGACGCGCTGAGCACGGCGTTCGTCGCTGTTGACCAACAGGCGCGGGTTGTCCCGGCGCATGGTGTTCGCGCCGATCAGGATCGCGTCGGATTCCGCGCGGACCTGGTCGACGCGGTCGAAGTCGGCGGCGTTGGACAGGCGCAGCCGCTCGGGGCTGGTGTCGTCCAGGTAGCCGTCGACCGACATGGCGGCCGACAGCAGCACGTACGGGCGGGCAGTCATCTGCTCAGGCATCCGTTTCTGTCTCGTGGAAGAGGGTGGAGTCGAAGGCGGCGCGGAACTCGGACACGACCGGCTCGCGCTGCCAGGGGATCAGGGCCTTGTCGAGCCGGGCGAGCTCGGTGGTGATCCGGCCGGAGCCCGTGTCCTCCGCCACCGTCAGCGCGTGCATCCCGATGGCGGCGGCCTGCTCCGGGACGCGAGCGCCGGCCAGCGCCACGGCCTGCCGCGCCAGGTAGACGCCGCGGTCGCGGTGGTAGCCGTCGGGCATCATCCGGATGGCTGCGCCGAACGCGTCCGCGGCCTGGTCGTGCTTGCCGAGGGCCTCCAGGCCCTGGGCGCGATGGATCTCCACATAGGACGCGTTCAGCCACACGCCCCACGGGGTGGGGTCGGCGGCGGCGCCATCGAGGGCGTTGCGGACGTCGTCGATCGCCCGCTCGCTCTCGTCAGCGTCACCGCGCAGCGCGTGGCCGTATGCCTCGTACGTGCGCGCAACGGCGGCAAGCCGGCTGCGCGGCCGCGCCATGTTCTGGGCAGCTTCCGCGAGGTCGACCACGTCGACCAGGTCCGCGACGTCGCCGGCCAACTGCGCCTTGCGGGCCATCACGTACGTGGTCAGGTCCTGGTCACCGACCGTCTGCGACCACTGCATCGCCCGGTCCAGCCAGTACGAGGCCGACTTCGGGTCGCCCAGGTCCTGGTAGAGCCAGGACAGGAACTCGCCGTACTGCGTCTGGAGTTCCATCAGGTCGCGCCGGTCGGCGCCCTTCGCCTCGCGCCGCAGCTCCTGGATGACCTGGATGTGGTCGCGTGTCGCGCGGACCGCGTGCCAGGGCCCCAGCAGGTTGTCGTTGTCGATCAGCAGGCGGCGGGTGCGGCGCAGGTGCTCAACCGGTGTCGAGCCGTACGCCGATGCGGCCCTAGCCTTGCGAACCAGCCCCGGAACGGCACCCGAGTCCGCAAAGGCCGGCGAACCAATCCCGGCGGCGGCCGCCGCCCCGATCCCCACCCCCGTGCGCAGCAGCGCACGCCGATTCATAGCCACCCAGACCACCGACCCATCACGTAGACGACACGGGACCGAGATCCCTTCATCGTCCGACGCTGCCTGGTCCGGCATGGCCAGGGCCAGATCAACCGATGACTTGGCCACATGGACCGGCTGATTGGCCACATGCCCAGGCTCGTCTCCGATGCGCTCCCACAGCCGGAGCAGCATGCCGTTCGCGCCCAACGCACTGTCCAGCTGCGCGGCCTGCGCGCGGGTGGCCATGCGCTCAGCACGCTCGAATCGCCCCAGGTGGGAGTGGTCGACCATCGCCCGCTTGGCCAGGGCACGCAGGCTGAGACGGCGCAGATTCCGCAGCTCACGCAGCTCGTAGCCCCAGTTGTGCAGGGGCGACACCCAAGGCGTCAGCTCCCTTGGTTTCTGTGCCATCTCGCCCCAATCCTGTGGCTGATGTGGCCAGTTAGCCCGGCCACATGTCAGATCTGGAACTTGCAGCTCCCCGGGCTTAGAACCGAAGCAACGGTTTCCGAGCCCAGCGAGGGGGTGTTGCTCAGTGAGTGCTGTCGGGCAGTTCGGTCTTCAGTTCAGGTCCGTCACCGCGGCTGTAGTTGGCCGCGCGCTGGAACAGGGCACCGCTGCTGCGGTCGGCGGCTTCTACGGTCCGGACGTGCACGAATCCACGGTCGCTGTAGTACCGCTGGAGCTCGTCGTTGGAGCGCCACGCGTCCAGGCGAAGCAGCTGCTTGCCCTGGCGGAGCGCTTCCCGTCCAGCCCAGTCGAGCATGGCCGAACCAAGGTCCTGGCCTGCTACGTCGCGACGCACGACCATGCGGTGCACGTAGAGCGCGGGGTCGTCGGCCTCGGAAGGGGTCCAGAAGTCAGAGTCGGCGTGCTCGTCGACGGTGATGGTCGCGACCGGCGCACCGTCCGCTTCGACGATCCAGCACTCGCCAGCTTCGATGTTCGCCTTGATGCGTTCCTCGCGGGGCGGGTACTGCCACTGGTCGATGCCGCGCTCGTTGAGCCACGAGGCGGCGTGTTCCCAGAGCTCGATGACCGTACGCAGGTCGGTGGCGACGGCGGGACGGATCGTCAGAGCGTCCGCGACCTGGGGCCGGCTGCGCTCGTAGGTGATGACGTGCCGGTCGCCGGGCAGGACGTTGACCACCGCGCGGACGGGCCTTCCATCCTTCGTGAAGCCCGTGCACAGGTGTACGGCGACGGGCGTACCGGGGCCGAGCTGCAGGCGGTCAGCCTCTTCGGGCGTCGGCATCCGGACGTGCAGCTCATCAAGGGCGCGGACCTGCTCGTACCCGAGTTCCGCCAGGACGACGTTTGCGCCACGGGCGATGTCGTCCGGGTTCATGATCTCGCTGTTCTGGACCAGGGACAGCGGGAAGTGGCTGTCGTTGGTGTTGTACGGGATGCCGTCGACGAACCGGACGCGCCGGCGGACAACTACCAGCTCGCCCTCGTTCATCTGGAGACGCTCGCGGACGTGTCGCGAGGGCGTCTCCACCTTCACCTCGATGTGCTGGCTGGCCTCCCGGCCTTCCTCTTGCATCTGGGTGAGGAACTGGTCCATCTCCGGCGACAGCGGGCGCTTTCGGAACTCGCCCTGCGGTCGGTACACCATCGGTCGCCGACTGCGGACGAAGTAGCCGCGGGGCCGGTCGCTGATGATGAGACCTTCGTTGACCAGGACTTTCAGTCCCTGCACGGCCGTCGAACGAGTGGTGTCCCATTCGGCCGCGATCTCTGCTTCGGTCGGCAGCCGGTCACCCGGGGCCAAGGTCCCGTCGGTGATCTGAGCGCGGAGTCTGTCCGCGATGCGCTGATAGAGGGCCCGTGCCCTGCCGCTGACTGCCATGGGAGATGTCTACATGCCCGGGAATGACTAGTCAATGTAGGCGAAGGGGCTTGACCCCGTGTCGCGCACCGTGCATGCTTCACTGCGTCGGGCATTGAGTAGTCAATCTAAGTCGACTACTTGAAGCTCGTCACCAGCACCACCGCAGTAAGTCGTCTGCTCCTCACGGGGCGGCCGGGGTCGATAGCACCACCAAATCCCCCGGGTTTCTCGACTGACCTGCGTGTACGTCGCAGCGCAGATGCGCTGTCCCTTCGTCAGGACGCCGGGTCTCCCGAGCGGCCTGACGGACGGAGAGAGCACCGCGACGCACCCCCTGCCCCTCCGTACACAAGGAGCGCCGCATGTCCGTTTCGACCATGGAACCCACCGCCCGTCTCCGGAAGAGCCGGACCCGCACCAAGAAGGTCAGCTTCCGCGAGGCGCTCACCCTCTCCACCCTCCGCCCCCACCAGTACGACCTCCGTCCCCACTGCGCCTCGCTGATCTGCCCCGACTGCAACACCTGGGTGCCCATCACCGGCATCCAGGCCAAGGTCCACAAGCTGGTCCCGCACCACGCCGGCACCGCCCACGAGGACGCGCCGATCCGCTGCTCGGGCAGCAATCGACAGGTCATCGTCAACGTGAAGTTCGAGGTGTGGGAGCGGCGGCTGCAGGAAGGCGGCGCGGAGACCAACGGGCGCCGCTCGAACCGCGTCACGCGGAAGCCGAAGACCGCGGTCGCCCCGGCCGTCATGCAGATCCTGTCGCCGCTCCTGGACGCGAAGGCCGCGCTCAAGATGTACGAGGCCCACACCAGGAACTGCGCGACCTGCGCCCCGTCCGGCCGCACCCGCTGCACCGACGGCGGCAAGCTCGCTCACCTGGTCGCGCACAAGCGCCGCACCGAGCCCGCCCGCCGCGCGGCCCTCACGGTCCGCGAAGGACTGGCCGAACAGCGCGAGCAGGGTCTGTGGCTGCTGCGCGAACTCCAGTGGGCGTCGACCGCCAGCTCGGTCCGCCGGGCCGACATCCAGCGGGCCCACGACGCACTGGTCGCGATGCTCCAGTCGCTCACGCCGAAGAAGGCCGACGGCCCGCAGCTCAACGACTGGGAGCGCGCCGACCTCATGAGCGCGATCACCCTGCTCGCCACGAAGGTGGAGCAGCTCAGCAGGTAAGGCGAGCGCACGAACGTCCACGGCCCCGGCCATCCCGCACACCGCGGGGAGGCCGGGGCCGTGGCTGCTCGTACGGCAGCCAGAACGACGACAGCCCCAGGGATTAGGGCCCCGGGGCTGTCCAGGACCTGACTGGAGGACCTGATGCAGCACAGCATGACACGCGGCGCGGCGCGGCCGACCGCCGGGATCATCGACGACATCGAGCGCGAGGACGACTCCAAGGGCTACGAGCCCGAGGACTTCGTCCGGCCCGACGTCGTCCTGTGGGTCGTGACCAACCCGTCGCAGCTTCCCGCCGGTTGGGAGGTGGCGGCGTGATCACCAGCCTTACCGACGCCGAACGCGACGAGCTGTCGCGGAAGAACGCCGAACAGAACAAGCGCTCGGAGAACAACCGGCGCTGACCGCTCGAAATCCCAGCAGTGCTGAACCCGGCTCTGCCCGTCGTCCCCGCGCCTTCCCGGGCGGGGCCGGCGGAGAGCGCCGGGAGCTCCCGCTCGCTCCGGCCATCCGGCCGCCACAACACGCAACAGCCCCGGGGCGGCTACCCCGGGGCTGTCTCTCGCTCTGGACCTTCTGGGAGGCCCTGATGAATCGCGGATCCATCGTACGCACGGCGAACTACAACTCGGTCTCCACGGCCGCCGGGCCCAAGCGGCCCCGCCCGGCCTGCGAGGGCGAGGACCCCGACCTGTTCTTCCCGGTCGGTGACGGCCCGCGCGCCCTCTTCCAGGCGGCTACGGCCAAGGCCATCTGCCGTCGCTGCCCGCTCCAGGACGCCTGCCTCCAGGGCGCCTTCGAGCGCGGCGAGGAGTTCGGCGTGTGGGGCGGCACGGACGAACGCGACCGCCGCGCCATGCGTCGCCTGGTCGCCCGCACCGCCGCCTGACCGCTTCCCGCCCGGCGGGAGCGCCGGCCAACTCGCCGCCCGCCCCGCAGCACCGCCGCACATCGGCAGCCCACACCCCGGGCTGCCCCATTGATCCGCCCCCTGCTCCTGGTGACAGTCCAGGAGCCAGACCTCGAAGGAGTCCTTCATGGCCGGGATCTTCGCCCGCATGACCAGCCCGCTGCGCCGCATCGACGCCGACCCCGACGAGCTGGTCAGCGAGGCGTACTGGCTGCTCAAGGAGGCCGAGAAGAACCACGGCGTGTGGGCGGCGATGAACGCCTACACCGGCATGGCGAGCGTGAAGATCCAGCTCGCCCAGTACCTCAAGGAGCACCGCGACTGACTGCCGCGGCCCCGGCCGGAGTCGACCTCCGCGCCGGGGCCGGCGGTTCTCCCGCTCCGCCACGACCGACCAGGCCGTGGCGGAGTCGGAGAGCCGGAACGGCTCGGCAAAGCAAAGAGGCCCCGTGCGAGGGGGCCTCTCCTTTGTTCTCGCGATCCGCTGACAAGGAGCGATTCGCATGGCCAACGCTACCAGCGGGGGTGTCCGGTGAGTACAACCGCAGCCCCGGCCCCCGACAAGACGACGGACGACACGTACGTGGCGCACAGCCCGCTCGCGGCGCTGCTGGCCACGGTCATCGCTGTCGTCGCCACCGTCCTGGCCCTGTTCGACCTGTTCGCGAACGGCCTGTGGCCCACCTGCCTGCACCTGGCCGTCGGCCTCGCCGTCTTCGGCGCGGTCCGGCTGTGCGTGGGCATGGCCCTGGAACCGTTCATCCCGACCGACGACCCGGAGAGCACCACATGACCGCCGTCGACTTCCGCAAGCCCGACGTGATCCGCCCGGACGGCGACGACGACCCGCACTCCTGGGACGTCTCCGCCCCGGCCGACCACACCGACTACCCCGACCACAACGAGGACCAGGAGCAGCTGGAGCAGGACGACACCCCGGAGGTCGGCACCGAGCCGGACGACGGCGACCCGCGCGCCATGCGGCTGCTCGCCGTCATCGCCGGAGTCGGCGGCCTGGTGCTCGCCGGGATCGGCTTCACCGGCTCGTACGACACCCTGCGCAACCTCGCGGAGAGCAAGGGCTTCGGCCTCTTCTCCTACGCGTTCCCCATCGGGATCGACGCGGGCATCCTCGTGCTCCTGGCGCTCGATCTCTACATGATGCGCAAGCGGATGCCGCTGCCGATCCTGCGCTGGGCCGCCCACGGGCTGACCGCCGCCACGGTGGCGTTCAACGCCGCCGCCCCGAAGGGGCCCTGGACGGCCGACCCGCTCGCGGCCTCCATGCACGGCGTCATCCCGGTGCTGTTCATCATCGCGGTGGAGGCCGCCCGCCACTACATCGGCCGGATGGCCGACCTGCTGGCCGGCGAAGCCCCGCTCGGGTCGGTCCCGCTGACCCGGTGGATCCTCGCCCCGCTGACCACGCCCCGCCTGGCCCGCCGGATGCGGCTCTACAACCTCCCCTACAAGGAGGTCGCCGCTCAGTTCCAGCAGCTGCGGATCTACCGCGAGGGCCTGCGCCAGAAGTACGACGACGACGAGCGGGGCTGGCGGAAGGCAGCGACGGCCAACGAGATGCTGCCGTTCAAGTTGGCGCCCTTCGGGTTCAGCGTGGAGCGTGCCCTCGCGGTGCCGCTGGAGGAGGAGACCAAGCGGATCGAGAGGGAGGCGCAAGCCGCCGTTCAGCGTGCCGAGGCCGAGATTCAGCGAGTGAAGACCGATGTTCAACTCGGAGCCGCTCGCATTCAGGCGGAGGTCGACAAGATCCGCGCCGAGGGTCAGCTGAAGATCGCGAAAGCCGAAGCGGAACGCGAGGCTCAGGCGGAGATTCAGCGCGCCGAAGCCGATGCTCAACTCCGTGAGGCCAAGCGCCAGCACGCGCTCAAGCTCGCGGAGGACCAGGCAGCGGCCGAAGCGCAGGAGCTCGCCGATGAGACCGAGAAGCGCCGCACCCTCGCCCAGATCGAACGGGAGAAGGTGCAGGCCAGTTGGGGTCTGGAGAAGCAGCAGATGGCCACGGAGGCCACCGAGGCAGAGCGCCGGATCCAGGCGGATGCCGCCGCCCGAGCCCAGCGCGACGAAGCCGCCCGCAAGGCCGGCCTCGCGGAGCAGCAGCAGCGTCTGGCGCGGGCCCTGGCCGAAGAGAAGAAGGCCCTCGAAGAGGCCGCTGAACACGAACGGAAGGAGGCTGAACACCGCGCCGCGACGGTGAACAAGGACCTGGAGGCGCAGCGCGACGCCGAGGAGATTGCCCTCTCCAAGGCTCGCGAGGAGGCCGCGGTCGAAGAGGCCGCGGAACGCCGTGCGCGGGCCGCTGAACACGAGGCGGCGGCGGTCGAAGCCGCCGCACGGGCCCGCATGAACCAGGTCGACTGGGACGTGCAGAGGGTCGTCGCGATGATCCAGACCCGGGGCGAGAGCGCGGTCACCGTCCGCGTCATCGCCGACGAGTTGGGCATCTCCACCGGCTCCGCGCAGGACCGCAAGACCCGCGCCGTCGACCTCCTCAACGGCGGCGGCACCGAGGCTCCGGAGCAGGCAGCAGCCTGAAACGGAACCTGATCGAAGGTCTTCCTGGCCCACACGGTCGCCCCTCGCAACGCCCCTCCGGCACACCGCCGGACGGGGTGGCTGCGGGGGTCGGCCGCGGCCGCCAGGCCGACCGCTTCACCCGCTCCACCCAGCACGATCCGGCCCGACCAGCGGCCCGGAAAGCACCTTTTGCACCCCCGACCCCGCCGTTTACGGAAAGTAGCGGCGAGGCGAGGCGAAGCGAGGCGAGGCGAGGGGGAACCCCCCTCCCAGCCCCCTGCTGAGCCCTCCAACCGGGGGTGACGGGGGGTCTCTGCCCTCACCTCGCGTCGCCTCGCCTCTCCTCTCCGCTACACATTGTGAGGAGATTCGCCGTGGCAGACACCGCGACCGCGCCCCCGGACACCACCGCCGGCGGCACCACCACCGAGGACACCGACACCGCCGAATACACCGTCGTCACCGAGCCTTCGGAGACCACGGACCCGGCCCCGGAGCAGAAGAAGACCAGCCGCGGACGCCCCCAGGCGCTGCCGCTCATCGTCCACGGCACGAACGCAACCGGAATCGCCACGGGCATCGCCTACGGCGTCGCCGGAGTGCCCGGACTCATCGCCGCGGGCGCGGCCGGAGTGGCTGTCGCCGCTGCCGCGCTGGCCGGTCGCAAGAAGCGCTCGAAGGTCTCCGCCGCCCGCAAGGCCGCCGCCGCGAACCGTTCCGGAGGCGGCTCCGGCCGGGCTGGCGGGGGCGCGGGCAAGGGCGGTCTGCTCGGACGCGGCGGAGGTCGCGGCCGGTCGGGCGGCGGCGGCGCCGGGGGCGGCCGGATGAACAACCGCAGCGGCCGGTTGAACGGCACCGGCGGCAAGATGAACGGCACCGGGAAGGGCGCTGAACGGCGTCCCGGCGGCGGCCGTCACGCCGCAGGCGGCGGCACCGGTGGGTCCGGGTCGGGGAAGAACGGGCGCGGCCTGGGCGGTCTGCTCGGCAAGGGCGGCGGCCGCGGCAAGGGCGGCCTGGGCGGCGGAGCCACCAGCCCCGGCGCCAACACCCCCAAGGGCACCGGCGGTGGCAAGAACGGCCCCGGTGGGAGCAGCGGCGGCGGGAAGGCCGGCGCCGGTCAGCAGTCCCGCACCGGCAAGGCGTGGCAGACCCTCAAGGGCTGGGGCAACAAGATGCGCCGCAAGGGCGGCGGCTCGGGCACCGGCAGCTCCGGGAGCGCCGGTTCCTCCGGCGGCTCCAGCGGCTCCGGCTCCGGGTCGGGCTCCAGCGGCAAGGGCACCACCCCGGCGAAGTCCCGCCTCGGACGCGCGATGCAGAAGATGCGCGGCTGGGCGGGCAAGCTGCGCCGCTCCAAGAAGGGCAAGGGCGGCACGTCCGGCGGCTCCAGCGGTTCCGGCACGAAGGCCGGTTCGACATCGGGCCGCCTCTACCGGATGCGCCGCACCGCCGCCCGCAAGCTCGGGCACTGGGCACGCTGCGCCGGAGCCGGGTTCCTCGCCGGACTCGCCGGGCTCCTCACGCTGCCGCTGGGAATCCTGTGGGGCACCTGGCGCCTGCTCACCAAGCACCGCGACCCGCTCGCCGGGTTCGCCTTCCCCGTCCGGATCGCCGGACGGATCTGGCGGTTCTTCTTCCGCCGCTCCAAGGCCCGCCACGACAAGGAAGCCAAGGCGGACCAGCTCAACCTCACCGTCAACGATCCCCGGAAGGACACCGACCCCATGACCGGACCCTCTCTCGCCGCCGGCACCACCGTGCTGGACGGCAACAACTCCAAGTTCGCCCTCGCCATGCGGGCGACGCACTCCGCGTACACCGGCTACAGCCCGACCAGCATGATGGAGGTCGCTGCCGAGTACGCGGGCCTGCCCAACGGCATCCGGGCCGCGGCGATGGCCGTACAGCAGATGGCCGTCAACTCCGACCAGAAGTACCCGTGCAGCAAGCGGGCCATCGCCAAGCTGACCGAGGCGTACCAGCGGATGGTCAACGCTGCCTCCCGTGCGGAGAACATGGTCGCCCTGTTCCGCTTCGCCCACGCCTTCGACATCGAGCGGATCGTCGCTCCGAGGACGAACGAGTGGATGTGGAACGTCACCCCGAACGGGTCGTCCGCGTCCGAGGCCGCGATGTTCCAGCCGGGCCGGATCGAGTCCGGGTGCGTCCTGATGGCCGTGCTCTACCGGACCTTCGACCCGGTCCACATGCTCCAGGTCGGCTCCGAGTACCAGGGCATCGGCTACGGGCTGAACGCCCTGGCCGACGCGATCGAGGCGCTGCACCAGCGCACCCGCGACCTGTACCCGGTCGACGACCGCGTCACCGACGAGCTCGGCACCCTGGTCCAGATGATCCGGGCGGCGGCCGACGACGCCGACATGGCCGCGAAGCTGTTCCTCGAGGACCACCGCCTGGAGATCAGCCACAACACCAACCCCCGCAAGGGCCCGGCCGCCGAGTCCATGTGGAACACCCCCCGCTGACCCTTCGACCCCCAGCACGACCCGCACCACCAGGAGCCGGTGGCCGACCCCGAAACCCGGGGCCGGCCACCGGCTCCCTTGCTGCCTATCCACCTTGTTGCTGCCCCCGCCCCGCCTTCCTGACCAGGACGGAGAACCTCCCCATGTCGATGCGTCACTGGGACTGGTCGCTGCCCAGCGGCCACACCACCTTCCTCGGATACGCCAGCGAGACCGCCGCTTCGATGGTGATGCTCGCCCCGATCACCGGACTGCCCTGGCAGGCCGCCGCCGTCACCCTCGGGGGCGCGGCCGCCGCCGGTGCCGTCCACGACCTGCGCGAGGGCACCACGGCCGGCACCCTCACCACCCGTGCCCTGTCCTGGGTCACCGCGGCCGGGTGGGCGTCCTGGGCGCTGGCGACCGCGCCCCTGACCTCCACCGGCTGGGCGACCGGCCTGGGCCTGGCCGCCGTCGGCATCGCCGCGAACGCGTCCGCGACCCGCTCGGAGTCCACCCGCTCTGAGCGCAAGCGGCTGCTCAAGCTGCGCCGCGAGTCGGTCGGCATCCTGCGCGACTGGGAAGACCGCATGAAGCGCGTCGCCCGGGTGGAGAACTGCGTCGGCAAGGACGTGCAGCACTGGCCCGGGAAGGTCGGCTACACCGTCGAGATCGACCTGCCCTCCGGCGGGACCACGGCCGACGACCTGAACGGCTACGGCCCGAAGTTCGCCGCCGACCTGCGCCTCGCCGACGGCTGCGGCGTCGAGATCTTCCCCGGCGCCAACCGCGGCACGATCCTGATCGAGGTCACCCTCAAGGACGTCATCAGCGAGGACATCCCCTACCCGGAGGACTTCTCCGAGCTGACGCTGACCGAGCGGTTCCCCTTCGGTCTGCACCGCAACGGCCAGGAGGCCATGGGCAGTCTCTGCAACGACTGCGGCATCCTCATCGGCGAGACGGACGCGGGCAAGACGAACACGCTGCGCGTCGTCACCGGCCAGCTCGCCCGGATGCCCGACGCGCTGATCTGGGCCATCGACATCACCGGTGGTGGCGTCGCCCTCCCGTGGATCACCCCGTGGGCCACCGAGGGCCTCGCGTCCGCGCCGGTCGTCGACTGGATCGCGCACACCGAGGACGAAGCCCGGCTCATGCTCAAGATGGCCGGGGAGATCATCGCGGCCCGCAAGGCCGGATACCAGCAGCTGATGCGGGAGAAGAAGACCGACAACAAGCTGCCGATCTCCCACGAGATCCCGGGCATCGTCATCATCACCGACGAGACCGCCTCCCTCCCCTTCGACGTCAAGGAGATGCTCGACAAGGTCGCCGAAGAGGGCCGCGCGATGCGCGTGCGCAACCTCGTCTGCGGCCTGCGCGCCACGCAGGACGTCGTCACCGCCACCATGAAGATCCAGGCGAAGTGGCGCGTCGGCATGACCGTTTCCGACGCCGAAGAGCTCGCGTACCTCTTCCCCGGCTACATCAAGATCGACCCGAAGGACGCGCCCGTCGCGGGCGCCGGGTGGACGATGCACACCCGCCTCGGGCCCAAGAAGCCCACGGCGATGAAGGTGTGGCGCCTGGTCGACGAGCTCACCGACAAGATCTGCGCCGCGACCGCCGCCCGGCGGCCCAAGCTGGATGAGCTGTCCGCGTCGGTGGAGAGCGGCGCGTTCTACCCGCAGCGGTGGGCGCGCACGCTGCCGGACCTCTACAAGGGCCAGCAGCTCACCGAGTCCGCGCAGCACGCGATCGACAATGCCGGGGAGATCATCGACGCCTCCACCCTGCTCGCCTCCGCCCCGGCCCCGGCCGGATCGGCCGGCACCACCCCGGCGGCCCCGGCCGCCTCGGTGCCGCAGGGGTTCGAGGGCTTCGGCGGCGCGGCGGAGCTGTTCGCCGCCGTCAACGCCAGCCTCGACCCGACTGCCGGACCGATCGCGGTTCCCGCCGGACCGGCTCCGGCTGCCGCTCCGGCAGCGGCCCCGCTCCCCCGCCCGACCCGCCCGGTCGACCCGCGCGAGAAGGGCTGGGAGCTCCTGGTCGCCGCCGGCGAAACCGGCTACACGCCCAAGCTCCTGCACGAGGCGCTCCAGCAGCTCCTGGGCGACGCCACCCCGGCGCCGCGCACGGTCGGCGGCTGGCTCAGCAAGTGGGCGGAGGAAGGCAGGGCCATCAAGGACGACTCCGGGCAGTACGCCCGGTACATCGCCCGCGAGGCCGCCGCCCAGCAGCCCAGCACCGCCCCCGCCGAGCCGGCCGGGACGACGCTGCCCGAGGGCCTGGACGGCGCCCTGGTCCTCGAGGCCGTCGAACTGGTCGTGTCCACCCAGTTCGGGTCGACGTCGATGCTCCAGCGCAAGCTGCGCATCGGCTTCGCCCTGGCGGAGAGGCTGATGGACTACCTCCACCAGCTGGGCATCGTCGGCCCCTCCGACGGCTCCAAGGCCCGCGAAATCCAGGTCTCGACTGACGACCTGGAGGTGGTAAAGATGAGGCTGGCCGACGAACTCGGCTTCACCGCGCGCGACTTGGGCGCGATGGGTCTCGCGGCCGCCGCCGCTTCGCACACCAAGGAGTGACCATGGAGACAGCGGATGAGGAGATCGAGCGCCTGGAGGCCGAACGGCACTCCTACAGCGAGACCTTCAAGAACACATCCGAGGCCGACACCGTCACCCGCGCACACCTCCAGTCGGAGATGGACCGGCGCACCGCCCGGATCCAGGAGCTCCAGCAGCACCAGCCGCTGGGGTTCTTCGCCCGCTGGGGCCTGCGCGCCGCCGCCATCGCGGCCGTCTGGGGCGCCTTCGAGTTCGGCCCGTGGTGGGTGAAGGCCGGCTTCGGTCTCCTCGCGGCGTTCCTCGCCTTCTACAGCCTCGGCTGACCTCCCCGCCCCACCTCACGGCCCGACCCGGGCCACCCAGGACCCGCCCAGCCATCCCGGCCGGGCGGGTCCTTCGCGTTCCCCACCACCCTCTCCCCCGTCAAGGAGCACCTCGTGGAACCCCGCGACCTCACCCTCACCGACTACCAGCACACCCCGCCGCACCCCGGCCCTCCCGCCGCCGGCCTCCCGGTCGACGGACTGGAGCAGATCTGGGCACTGTTCCCCGAGGCCCGCCCCGGCGCCCGTCCCGGAGACCTTCCGGCCGCGCCCGCCCACGCCGCTGTCGGACTCCCCACCGACGAGGCGTACATGGCACGCGTCTACGACCTGGTCCGCCGGGAGGAAGCCCTCCAGTACCTCCGCGCGCAGTACCAGCAGGCGGCCCTCGCCCCGGTCCCCACCTACCCGCAGGTCATGGCTCCGGCGCCGACGCACCTGCTTCCGCCCGCCGCTCCGGCCGCGCCGCAGCGAGCGGTTCCCGCGTTCGTGTGGAAGTACAGCGCCATCGCCCTGTCGACCGGCGGCGGCATCGCGCTCGCCGGGGTCGGCGTCGGTGCTGCCGCTCCGACCCTCGCGCAGCTGCCCGCCATCCTCACCGCGACCGGCCAGGCCGTGATGAGCGTGGCCGGCCTGTTCGTGCTGATCTTCCTCGCGCTCGCCGTACGCGGAGCCTCGCGCGGCAACGGCGGGGGCGGCACCACGGTCAACATCCGCAAGGCGGTCTTCCGGCGCAACAAGTTCCACGGATGAGCCGGGCTGCCTGCCTCGCCCCCGCCCCGCCCGCTCCTGGGCGCCGGGGACGGGACAGGCCGCCCGGCCCGCACCACCACCGTCTCGACAAGGAGCAGCATCACCTTGGCACCCAACGACCCGACCCCGGCCGCCGACAACGACCGCACGAAGTCGACGTCGACGAAGAAGGAGTCCCGCCTCTCCGAAGCCCGCACCTGGTGGAACGAGGCATGGGACGAGGGCGGCACCCTCCACGAGCTGTGGGAGGACGTCCGGCGCGCACCCGACGCCGGATGGCACGGCATGGCCAACTGGATCAAGGCCGTCGCCGCCATCGCCGTGTTCTCGTTCGTCGTCCTGCTCTTCAACGGCGCCGTCGACGTCCTGCTGGACGCCGCGCACCGCATCCTCACCGCCGTGCCGAACGTCCAGGTCGGCGACAACACCTCCACCGGCGTGTGGGCCACGATCGACAACCCGATCCGCTCATACATCGCCGCCCACTCCGCCAGCCTGCCGATCAGCGCCTCCACCGTCTACACCCTGTGGCAGGTCACTGGCCTGTTCTCCCTGATCGCCGGGTTCATCACCCGCAGCAACGGGATCCGGCTGACGTGGCTGGCATGGGGGTGCGCGGGCATCGCGATGGTCTGGACGACGACCCCGGACACCTCGCGCACCGTCGCCACCGCCATCGCCGTCCTCGCCTGGACGTTCGCGTCGGCCTTCGCCCTGCGCGGGCTGAACCTGCGGCCGCGGGTCTTCTCCACCGTGCACACCGCCCCGCAGATCACGGTCCAACCGCAGATCCACATCCCGGCCCAGCCCGACGGCCCCGCCCCGGACAACGTCCGCCAGCTGGGCCGCTGATCCGGTCGCTCCGCCTGGCCACCGGCCGCCGCCGCCCGTACCCCGGGCGGCCGGCTGCCGGTGACCGGACAGGCCGACCGGCCTGAGCTCCACCCGCGCCCGCCACCCCGCCACCAGGGGCGGCGGGCGCTTGAACGTCCACGCCACCGACGACATGGAGGGTTCATCGTGCTCATCCCCCGGCCCCGCCGCAGGATCGGCCGCCCCCGCCCCACCATCCCCGGCCCCCGCTACCCCGCGCCCCAGCGCCGACTCCCCGGTACCTGGAGCAGGTGATGGCCGACCAGGACCAGGACCTGGTCGACGTCGACCCGAACGATCCCGGCGATGGCTCCTTACCGGTCTTCCGGTGGAAGCAGGCCGGGCGCGAGAACCTCGCGACGCGCCGCCAGTTGCGGGAGATGGGCCTGCGCCCCGGCGGCCAGGAGCCCGTCGCACGGATCGAATGCCGTGGCGGCAAGCGCTTCGCGTGGCTGTACCGGATCGACCTGGCGAAGCCGAAGTTCGCGATGACGCTCGCGAAGGAAGCCGCGCTCGACAAGGCGATGGCTGCTCGCCAGACGTGTCCCGGCCCCTGCGGCCGGCGCTATTTCCACTGCCTCCCGCTGAAAACCCTGGGGTCCTGCCTGGAGTGCTACGACGGCACGCCCGCCGACCCCGCCTCCTACATCGCTCCCCCGGCCAAGCACCTGCTGGCCGCCTGATCCGAGAGGACACCAGCCCATGAGCACCGCCACCCTCGCCGCCTTCACCGAGCCGGACCGCCCCAAGAACCTGCTGATCAGGTTCATCACCGTCGGCGGCTCGTACGTGGACGTCACCGGCCCCGGCGAGCACTCCGACAAGAACCGCTGGCACTGCCACGGCTGCGGCGACTCCTCCGACCGGCCCGAGGAGGACTTCCTGTTCTGCATCCGGCCGGACGCCAACAGCCACGCCGCCGCCTGCCGCGCCATCCCGCTGAAGTGAGCGCCCGCCACCTGCGCGGCGCCCTGCTGCTGGCCGCCGCCGTCCCGCTCGCCGCGGCGACGGCCGCCGCCGCGCTCAGGGCCAGCCACCTCAAGCTCTACGCCGACCGGCACCGCATCGAGATCACCGCCCGGCCCCGGCCGGGCTGCCCGCGCTGCCACGGCGAGGGCGGCTGGTGGATCGGCGGCGCCTTCCCGGAGATGGAGGCGTGCGGCTGCTGGTCCGACCGACGCGAGCTGCGCATCCGGCTCCTGCCCGTCCCGGCCTGGAACGAGCCTCCGTTCTGAGCACCACCGCCCCCGGCCGGAGACCGGCCGGGGGCGAAGGCACCACGGGGCGTCCGCAGCATCGGCAAGAGGCCGGCCGCCCCGCACCCCACCCCGAATCCGAGATGAGGAGCACACCCAGCATGACCGATCGCCTCCGCGCCATCGAGGGCCTCGCCCTGGTCGCCGCCCTGACCGCCGTCTTCGACGGAGTCCACGCACTGGGGGACCAGTTCGTGCAGAACTCGCACGACGCGATGACCAAGGGAATGCACGGCTCCCACCTGGTCTACAAGAACGACGGCAGCCCGGTGGAAGAGAACCCGTGGCGGCACGGCAAGGAAGGCCGCACCTGCACCGCCAGCGCGTACGGCCGCCGCTCGGTGAGCCGACATGTGGCCAGCTACAGCGCCGTACAGCTCGCCTCCACCCTCGCCGTCACCCGCACCCTCGGCTACCGCGTCCCCGCCAGCGCCCTGCTCACCGGCGCCGCGATCAACGCGATCACCCACGGGATCCTGGACAGGCGCGAACCGCTGCTCTGGCTCGCGGAGAAGGCCGGCAAGTCCGGCTACATCAAGCACGCCACCGTCGTCCGCAAGGCCGGCGGCGAGGGCACCGAGTACCCCAAGGCCGTCCAGGACGTCTCCGGTCCCGGGACCGCGCTGATGGAGTTGGACCAGGCGGCGCACCGCGCGATCGGCGTGGCCGCCGCCCTGGTCACCACCTGGATCACCCTGCGCAAGGGCGACCGCCGGTGACCCCCGCCACCCGTACCCGGCTGGAGCGCGTCCGCGCTTCGGCCGGGATCGTGAAGCTCGCCGTCCAGCAGATCGAGGACGAACTGGGCGGTCCGATCGATGCCGAGTTCCTCGCCGAGACGCTGCGCGAGCTGTTCGACGAGGCCGACCCCAAGGGCGGCGTCCTCGGCTCGCTCAACCAGCTGCTGACGATGGCCGCGAGGGCCGCCGCGCTCACCGAGCTGAACGGCGAGGACTCCGAGTCCGCCGCCTGCGCGATCGAAGAGGCCGCGGCCTACATCGGCGACTCCGCCGGGATGCGCCTGCACCTGGCCACCTCCACCCTCCACCCGCAAGGAGAACGCTCGTGAAGACCACCTTCGAAGGCACCATGCAGCCGCTCGACACGACCATCCCCGACCCGGCGCTGATCGTCCTCATCGGCGCGGCGGGGAGCGGCAAGAGCACCTGGGCGAGCACCTGGCCCTCCACGCAGGTCCTGGAGCTCGACCAGTTCAGGGCGATGGTTTCGGATGAGGCCGGGGACCAGGAGGCCACCTTGTCCGCAGTCAACGTGATGCACACCGTGCTGGAGGCCCGCCTCGCCCGTAAGCGCACGACGGTGATCGACGCGACGAATACCGAGGAACGGGTGAGGGCTGGCCTTGTGCAGATGGCCCGGAACTACGGCGTGCCCACCGTCGCGTTCCTGGTCTCCACCCCGGCCTCGGTCTGTGTGGAGCGCCAGGCCGACCGGAGCCCGGACCGCGCCGTGCCCGAGGGCGTCGTACGCCGCCAGCACGCCGAAGCCGTCGCCGCCTTCCCCCAGCTGCGCGGCGAGGGCTTCGACCACGTCGTGTTCGCCGACAACATCCACCGCCTTCAGCCGCTTCTGCAGCGCGCCAGCGACACCCGCCGCCGCGAGCTCGGCTGGGACGGCGGCGACGGCCTGGGCGGCCTGCTCCTGGTCCGCCGCACGTTCGGCGCGGAGGTGGTGCCGCTGTGGCGGTGGCGGGACAACTCGCCGCTCGCCGGCGGCGACCGCGTCGGCGAGATCCGCCTCGGGCCCGACCGCCTGGTCCTCGCCCTGCGCACCGACGTCGACGGCGAGGGCGACGTGGGCTTCGACCTGCTGGTCGGCTGCCCGTACGACGACGACTGCGACGCCCCGGCGTGGCAGCCGGTCTTCTCGGTCACCGACCTGTGGAAGGCGCACACCAGCGACACCGGGCTGCACCCGGACGCAGTCTGCTCCGTCCACGGCGGCCCCGACGACGTCGACCAGGAGGCCGACGACCACGACCAGGACGACGACCCCGAGGGCCGCGCGGACCTGGAAGAGCAGTTCGCGGCCGCGGTCCGCGAGTGAGCCGCGCCGCCGACGGTCCGCACCCGCACCCGCTCACCCCGGCCGAACTTCCGGCCGGGGATGAGTGGGCCCACGGCTGCCCTGACTGTCACCTCCCGATCCAGGGCGGAAGCGCCGGCCTCGCCGCGCACCGCCGCACCGTCCACACCAGCGCGGGCGACCCGCGCCGCCAGATCAACATCCAGTTATGAGCGGCCCGGCCGCTCCCACCCCTTCACGGAGGCCCGCATGGCCCGCAAGCCCGTCACCTGGTACATCGCCACCCCCGCCGACGGCATCATCGAGATGTCCCGCGAGGTCGGCACCCCGGTGAACCTCTCCGCCAACGTCGGCAAGGTCATCGACCACCCCAACCCCTGCCGCAACAAGTGGTACGACGAGAGCCGCTTCTCCTACTTCCGCATGGTCAAGCGCGTCGGCGAGGCGCTGGAGGACACCGGCATCTGGCCCGTCACCTGGCCCGTCCGGCTGTGGATCGTGGAGCCGTTGGGCGAGACCGGCAACTGGAGCCAGCGCTACTACCCCTACCGGCTGCTCTCCCACCAGATCCGCGTCCTCGAGGAGACCGACGCCCACCCCGCGCTCGGGCCCTGCGGCCGCGACGTCCTGAACGTCATCCAGCAGGAGATCCCCGAGCGGGCCGTGCGCTGGGCGTCGGACTGGGACGCCGATCCCGAGGGCATGCGCGACCGGAAGTGGGACTGGGAGCAGTGCGGCGGCCCCACCTGCGGCAGCGGCCGGTGGGCGGACTCCGTCGCCATGTCGACCTCGCACGCGCGCCGCGAGTCGGCCGCCCAGACCTGGATCGAGCACCTCGCACGGAACGCCGTCGACCAGGCCCTCGCCGTCACCGACGCCAGCATGATGGCGCGCTGCTACGCCTACAGCCGCGCCACCGGCTGCGCGGTCGCCGCCCAGCACCAGGCCCGCTTCGAGCCGTACGTCCTGGACGCTCTGCGCGGCGTCGGCCTCGACTCCCCCGCCCCGGCCGTGGCCGCCTGACCTGCACCAACAGAAAAAGGCATCCTCAAAAGATGCCAAGCCCTAGAAATGCATCCTTCGAGGATGCATTATGGATGTGCGGGGGTCACCCGGCCCCCGCCTCTCCGACCAAGGAGCCCACCTTGAGCACCTCCCAGACCTTCACCGCCACCGCCGCCGGCGCCGTGTGGACCGACATCATCAGCCACGTCGGCACGGTCAACGTCACCATCGACCCGACCATCAAGCACGCCGTCATCACGGTGAGCACGGGCGACGACGACGGCCCGCTGGCCGACGCGGTGCGCGGTGCGACCAAGCGGGAGAGCCGCTACCAGAACCTCGACTGCGTCACCGTCTGCGTCCCCGAGGTCCAGGGCAACACGATGACGATGGGCAACTCCACCTTCAGCTTCAACGGCGGCAACATGGTCGTCGGCCAGAACTTCGGCGTCGTCCGCGGCTCCGTGACCGGCATGACCATCAGCAACGGCGACGTCATCATCGGCGGCCGCAAGGTCGTCTCGAACGGCCGCGTCGTCGCCGAGCAGGGCACCGTCGTCAGCGGCGGCGGGATGGGCACCATCACCGTCGACGTGAAGCTGCCCTGCGACCAGTCCTCGGTCCGGTTGGAGACCACCAGCGCCGACATCACCGTCCACGGCGACCTCCAGGTCCTGGACGTCCACTCCGTCTCCGGTGACATCGAGGCCCGCGGCGTCCACACCCTGCGCGGCAACACCACCAGCGGCGACTTCGAGGTGGACCGGGTCGACGCCCGCGTCGACGTCAACTCCGTCTCCGGCGACATCGAGATCGGCGCCTACAACGGCACCGAGTTCCGCGCCAACACCGTCTCCGGCGACGTCCACGTCAGCGCGACCCCGGCCGCCACCGGCTCGATCGACGCCAACACGGTCTCCGGCGACGTCACCACGCGCGGCACGGACCACCTCCGCGAGCGCGTCGGCACCGTCTCCGGCAAGCACCGCCGCCGGTGACGTCGCCCCGGGGTGGCCGCCACAGTCGCCAAACTTCACCGGCCACCCCGGGCCTCCCAACCCGCTCCAAGAGGAGCAGGGGGCAGACACATCGTCCCTCGAATCCCCGCAGGAGCACCCCATGACCCCGCGCCCCGACGATGAGGCCCGCAACGAGCTGCGCGACCTGGTCGCCCAGGCCAGCCAGCGCCGCGACGACGGCCACGAGCGCATCGAGACCGAGTTCTGGCAGGAGATCGACCGCCTGCAGAAGCGGTACCACGGCGCGCAGCAGGACATCGCCGACGCCCTGGACGTCAAGCGCAACCAAGTCTTGAGGCAGACCAAGCGCTACCGGTCCACGGACCAGCCTGCCGCCAACGACTGAACCCCCCCGGAGCCGTTCCGGCCCTGCCCACGCCGGGCCGGAACGGCTCCACCGTCTCCGCCCCACGGCGACCTGACGGGCTTCCCCGCCGCCCTGGCCTCACCTCCGAGACCAGGACGGCGCGGTGGCCCCTCACGCACCAGGCACGGAAGGAGAGGGTCGTCATGCCGAACCGCGAGGTCTACGAGGTAGACGTCCCGATACACAACACCACCAACCCGGCCCTGCGGGGGCTGCACGTCTTCACCGGCGAGGCGGACTCCCCCACCACGGCCCTGCGCCGCGCGCACGAGGTGTACGACGCCGCGCTCGCCGCACAGCAGGCCGGCCTCGACATCCCCGGCAAGCAGCCGGACAGCTGGGGAGCGCGCGGGCTGCGGCCCGGCTGGGAGCTGGACTGGCCCGCCGCGAAGGCCGGCCGCTGGCACAACCCGCTCAGCTGCACCCGCCGCAGCGACTTCGCGCTGTAGCTCCGCCCCGGGACAGGCGACAAGGCGTCCAAACCAACCGCCTGCCCCGGGCCTACCCACCCCGTACGAGACGAGAGAGGGAGATCCCAAGTATGGACCCCGTCACCCGCGTTGCGTCCCCGATCGGGCAGCGCGCCCTCATCATCACCACCCTCGCGGTCCCGCTCACCGGCTGGACCGTTCACGCGCTCACCCTTCACCGGCGCCTCGCGGCCGAACGCCGTGACCCCCTCACCGGAGCCCAGCGCCGCGCCGCGTTCGAGCGCCGCGCCCAGCGCCTGCTCGCCCGCCACCGGCAGGACTCCCTGGTCTGCCTGGTCGACCTCGACAACTTCAAGGGCCTGAACGACAGCCACGGCCACGCCGCCGGCGACAAGGTCCTCGCCGCGACCGGCGAGCGCCTCGCCCACTGGGCCGGACCGCACGGAGTCGTCGGCCGCCTGGGCGGGGATGAGTTCGCGGTCGCGACCCGTGTGGACACCCGGGCCGGAGACGAGGCGATGGAGCAGCGCCTGACGGAGCTGATGGGCGTGCTGCACGAGCCCGTGCCCACCGAGACTGGGCCCCTCGCCGTCGCCGCGTCGGTCGGCACCGCCGTCCCCGACTACCTCGGCATCCACGCCCTGCCCGCCCTGCTGCGCGGCGCGGACGTCTCGATGTACCGGACCAAGCACTCCGGCCACTACGGCTGGGCGGAGATCGAGGACCTGGAGACGCCCACCGTCAACGGCCGCCGCGCCGGCCGCCCCGGCACCGCGCTGGAGCGTGCCGCGTGACCGCCGACCTCGAAGGCGGCGACTGGATCCGCGGCATCACGATCCGCCAGCCCTGGGCCACCTGCATCCTTGCCGGGAAGACCCCGGAGAACAGGCCCGCGAACTGGCCGTGGCGCGGCTGGGTCCTCATCCACGCCGGGAAGGCGAAGCCGGACCCCGCCCTGCTGCGCGACCCGCTGGTGGCCACCGCGATCCGCGGCCGCGAGCTCCACCGCGGCGCGGTCATCGGCGTCGCCCGGCTCACCGACTGCCACCCGGACCAGGGCCCCGAGCGGTGCACCAGCCCCTGGGCGCAGAGGGACGTTCACCACCTGGTCCTCGACGACGTCCACGAGCTGCCGCTGCCCGTGCCCGCCACGGGCGCGCTCCCGGCCTGGAAGCCGACGCAGGACCTCGTGGACCAGGTCCTCCAGCAGATGCCCCACCTGCGGCCGTGACCCGCAGAAGCCGCAGCTGCCACCCCGCCTGAACCCCTCCACCCGGAGGCCCCAATGAGCAGCACACCCCAGCACGGCACCGACCACACCCTGGCCTACCCCGAACCGCCGGCCTCGCCGCTCTGGCACCGGCGCGGCACCAAGGCCCGGCCGCTCACCCCCGAGGAGCAGCAGCGCAACCGCGAACTCCTGGTTCTCGCTCAGCACACCCCCCGACCCCGCTCCCGCACCACCAAGACCCGGGCGGAGGCCCGCTCATGACCTCTCAGACGCACCTCGCCATAGACGGCTACGTCGACGCCATCCCGGCCCCCGGCACCCACTGGGGCACCGCGACGTTCGACCTGATCCACTCCCCCGCCGACGCGGACCGGATCGCACCCGACACCCCGGACACGGTGTACGCCTGCACCACCGGCGACCCGCGCATCGCCCATGCCCTGCTGAACGAGATCCAGCCCGGCGACCTCCTGCGCGTCACCGGCACCGTCGCCCAGCCGGACGACCCGACCGCCCCGGCCCTGCTCACCGTCGACGCCATGGAGGTCCTGGAAGCCGCCCCGGCCCCGGTCCTGTACGACCTGGTGCTGGAGCGATGGGGCGGCTACGCGGCCGTGTTCGACGCGGACCGCGACACCGTGCCGGTCTTCACCGCCGCCGGAGTCTGGGTCGGCGAGGCCGTCAACCCCGACGCGATCCTCGACCTGATCGACACGTACGAGAACGGCGGCGACACGCGATGACGACCGCCACTGCGCCGCGCACCGTCCTCGAACGTTTCCCCGCTGGCCACCCCCGCGGATCCTGGCCCGCCGACGACTACGCCGCCGCCCAGCGCGCCCAGGGCGTCGACGCCCAGGTCGTGATGGACCTGACCACCGACCAGTTCCTCGTGGTCAGCAGCCACGCCACCGCCAAGTCCTGACCACCCCGCAGACGGCCCGGGGCGGCCGCCGGCTACGAGCCCGGCCGCCCCGGCGCCACTCTCCACACAGAACGGAACCGCGATGCTCACACAGCTCTGGGTCGGCACCTACCACGGCGCTCACGACGGAGAACGCGTCGTCGTCACCACGACCCGAGACGACACGCAGCCGCTCCCCTACGGCCTGACGTGCACCTGCGGACTCTCCCAGCGCCACACGGACCCCGTACGCCTGGACCGTGTCGCCTGGCGCCACACCCACCCCACCCTCTGGGACCGCTGGATGCTGAAGATCCGGCAGATGCGCCGCCCCGCCTGAGCAGTCCAACACGAAGGCCCACACTCCCCGCGCCCAGCAGCGCAGGGGGTGCGGGCCTTTTTGTGTTTCGGGGCCGGCAACGAGGTGAGGCCCAGCCGCCGGCGGCTGGGCCTCTGAGGTTTTCTGACTGACCAGGCTCCGCCCGTGGGGCGATGCGCAGCCAGGATGCTGTCCGTCGGGACGGGCAGGCTCCCCGTTCTCAGGGGGGCACCTCGAACCTGACCCTGTTGTCCCATGACCAGGACGGGCAGCGCAAGCCAACCCGCCTTGTACGGCGGGGTGTTCGAATTGCCTGGTCAGCGGGTACGCCGCGTTGAACGGAAGCGCCCCGACCAGTCCAGCGACCAGGCGGGGCGATCCAGTGTTTCACCCGCTACGGTTGCGGGCTATGCGAGAAACACAAGGAGAGACCGTACAGGTTTCGCCACTGAGCGACGACCTGGCATTCCTCGACATCGTCACCGAGTGGGACGTCGACTCGTCCTTCCACGAGTGGAGGGCCGGCATCGTGGTGCCGGCGACCTTCCTGCCGGGTTCGCTGCCCCGCGTCATCGCCATCTGCAACCAGAAGGGCGGCGCGGGCAAGACCACGACCGCGCTCGAGTTCGCGATGGCCCTCGTTGCCCGCGGCCTGCGCGTACGGATCATCGACGCCGACCCGCAGGAAGCGTCCCTGTCGGTGTGGCTGCGGTACTTCCATCCCGAGGGCCTGGAGCCGGCCGACCGCAAGAACCTGATGCACCTGTACTTCGACCAGTCGGTGACGTTGCAGGAGATCACCTACGCCACCCCGTTCGAGGGCCTGTACTTCGTCCCGTCCTTCCCGGACCTGGACGACGTTGAGACCAAGCACCCGACCGGCACGGAGACGCAGCTCCAGTTCCACCTGTCCAAGGCCGACGACGGCATCGACGTCAACATCATCGACTGCGGACCGAAGCTCGGACCGCTCACCGTGTCCGCCCTCGTAGCGGCTCACGACGTCGTCATCCCGGTCCAGGGGGCCAGCGGTCTCGACGTGCGAGGCGCCGCTGCCCTCAACCGCACGATCACCTCCGTTCAGGCCCGACTGAACACCGAGCTGCGCGTCGCGGCCGTCGTGCTCACCGACTTCGAGAAGTCCACCCTCTCCCGGCAGATCGGCGGCAGGCTCGCCAAGGCGTACCCCAACGCCGTGATCCTGCCCGCCCGTACCTCGGTACGCATCGGGGAAGCCCAGCTCGCCAAGCAGCCGCTGCGGATCTTCGCGCCCGGCGCCACCACGGTCCTGGACTACGACCGAGGCGCCAGCATCCTCTTCGGGAACGGGGCGGCCGCCTGATGCCCAGCTACGACGCAACCGATGCCCTGGACGACCTCTTCGGCGAAGAGGAGGGCTACTCCTCCGGGGGCGGAGCCGCCGTGGTGACCCGGACCGAGGCGATCCTCGACGGACCGGCGCCGGCCTCCAGCATCGACGCCGTGCTCCGACTCGCCGACGGACTGCCGAGCCTCGACGACGTCCAGGCCGTCGACGACCACGACACCTCCGAGCTGACCGAGACGGAACTGGAGCAGAAGGAGCAGACCGAGGCCGTCATCAGCACGGCGCTCGCTGCGGGCGATGCCGCCGTCTGGGTCATCGCGCAGGGCCTGGAACGCGCAGCGAAGGGCCGGTGGTGGCGACGCACCCACACCAGCCTCGGCAGCTACGTGGAAGCGAAGATCGGCCGATCCGCCGTCTACGGCCGCCAGCTCCGCAAGAACGCACCGCTCGCCCTGGAGACGGCCCACAAGACCGGCACCGTCCCCAAGCCCTCGCAGGTGAAGGTCACCAGCAAGACCGAGGAGCAGTACGGCCGCGAAGCCGCCGTCACCCTCTACGAGGTCGTCCGCGACGTCAGCTCCGAACTGGGCGCCCACCCCACGGCCGACAGCCTGATGGCGGTGCACAAGAGCCTGCCCCGCCAACTGCCGGAAGAGCCCGAGCAGCAGCGGGAAGTGATCGTCCAGACCACCCGGCGCACGCTTGGGGTCGGGACCGAAACACCCGCGTTCGAATCCGAATCGAACAAGAGCGCTTCAATTGAAGCGCCTTCGTTCGAATCCGAATCGAACGCTGATGCTTCCGGTGCGACCCCCAGCGGCGCCGGAAGGGAGACGCCGGAGGGGTCCGACACCTCCGGCGGCGCTGAGGACGACATCGAGGATGCCGAGATCGTTCCCGAGCACCTGGTCACCCTCAAGGACGCGCTCAAGACGCTCAACGCCGTGAACCGAGCCGTCACCAAGGACGTCTTCGCCCAGGCCGCCGCCAGCCCCGACGACGCAGCGGAGTACGAGAAGGTCCGGCAGGCCATCATCGCGAAGACCACCGCGATCCGGAACAAGGCACTGCACGCCCCCAAGGGCTGATCCTCCCGGCGAACTCACGACGGCCCACGACCACCCCGGTCGTGGGCCGTCGGCATGAGGGGCCCGTCTTGGTTTCACGCGGGAAAGTAGCTGGGGACCTCGCGTCAGGGGCCGGTGAGGATGTCGTGGGTGCCGATGCGGCGCCAGATCACGTGCGGGGTGCCGGGACGGAGCGCCGGACCGTACTGCCACGTCGCGCGGCCTGCGGGGCCAGCGCCCATGGACCAGGTGAGTTCGTAGACGCCGGATGCGCGCTGGACACGCTTGACGCGGAGGCCGGCGCGGAATCGTCCTCCGGCACGCAGGTCCTCGACGAAGGCCGTCACGGTCTGGCGGAATCGGCGGCGTTGTTCTGGGGTGAGGCGGTCCAGGTCGGTGGTGAAGCGGGGCAGGGCTTCGTAGGTCGGCACGTCGGTCCTCCAGGAAGCACGAAGCCCCCGGCGTTGCCGGGGGCGGTGGGTGTCTCGCTCGGGTGTGGAGTCGGTGGTGACGAGTGCGGGCGGGGACGTCCTCGGCCGTCGCCGGGGGAGCGGTACGTGAAGGTGCGCTGGGTACTGCTGGAGTCGGTTACCTGGCGTTTTTGAGGCGTGTGAGGTGGGTGGGGCTGGCTGTCGCGCAGCATTTGCCTGGCCCCAGGTGGTGTTCGCCTGGCGAGCATGACGTCGCCGCAGATGCCCGCCAGGCGGGATCGGCCGTGAAGTTCCGGTGAACCCTCCCGCCTCACGGGATCGGGCTTTTTTGCAGGTCAGAGCCGGTGTTCGCTGCCGGGATGCTGAGTGTTGCGAAGGTTCAGAGGCGGAATGCGTGGCGCTACTACGTGCGTGGGGTCGCCTTCGGGGACGGCCGACGTCCGGTCGGCCAGTCCCTGAAGGGCGCCCTGGAGAAGGCCGGCCTTCCGCCCGGAGTGTGGATGGGGCGGGGCCTGGCCGCGCTCGGGATCACCGCCGGGCAGACGGTGACCGAGCGACAGATGGAGTTGGTCTTCGGGCAGCTCCGGCACCCGGACGCCGACCGGATCGAGCGCGAGCTCCTGGACGACGGTGCCGACCCGGAGGCGGCCCGCCTGGCCACCGTCCTCGGGCAGCCGATCGAAGAGATCGAGGGACGCAAGGCGACCCCCTTGTTCGCGCTCGACTACACCTTCCGGGCGCAGGCGTCCCTGATCGTGCTGTGGGCGCTGGGAGACGACCACACCCGGCGCGTCATCGAGCGGGCGCACGAGCGGGCCATCGCCACCGCGCTGCGCTGGCTCGAGGATGAGGTCGCAGAGACCCGGTGGTCGTCGGGCCGTCAGCGTGCGAAGGCACCGGCCCTGGTGGTCGCGAAGTGGCGGCACTGGGACAACCGGGACGGCTTTCCACTACTCCACGACCACTGTCTGGTCCTCAACCGGGCGCAGCGCCCGGACGGCTCCTGGTACGCGCTGGACACGGTCCGCCTCTACCAGCACGTGGTGGCGGCCGGGACGCTCTACACCCTCACGATGACGACCGAGGTGTGCGAGGAGCTCGGGCTGGCGACGGTGCCCCGGGAGGTGACGCCGGGCCTGCGCCCCGTCATGGAGATAGCCGGCGTCGACCAGGAGCTCATCGACTGGTCCTCCACCCGTCGCGAGCAGATGGCGCCGGTGCTGGAGCGCCTCACCGACGAGTACGTCCAGGAGCACAAGCGGCTGCCCGGCGAGCGCGGCCGCCACGGCCTGGGCTGGTGGGCGGCGCAGGACACCCGCCGGGCGAAGAAGACCCCCAAGCCCTTGGAGCAGCTGCGCGCGTGGTGGCGCACCTCCGCGATCCTGCGCTTCGGCAAGGACATGGTCGACGGGCTGCTGGAGCGGTGCCGTGCGGCCGGGAAGGCGATCCGGGCCCGGGTCGGCCCGGTGGTGGACACCGCGCTCGCCGCCGTCGACGTCGCCGCCATCGTCTTCACCGTCCGCAACTCCTTCGCTCGCCGCCACGTCCTGGCCGAAGCCCGTCGGCACCTGCTGGAGACCCTGCGCGGCCGTGCGTTCACACGCGGCCTGGACGACTACATCGCCGACGCGGCCCTGTCCCGGCACTCCCGTCAACTCACCGTGCCGCAGAAGGGCCGCCGGGCCCCGGCGCCGGATCAGCTCACCTACACCGCGGACTTCGCCTGGCCGCACCGTTGGTGGATCGCCGGCACCGGCGGCAAGCCGCCGCGGGAGTCGAGCCGCTACGAGCGCGCCCGGGTCGCCAGCCTCGCCCTGCAGAACGCGATCCGCGACGCCCGGATCCTTGCTTCCGTGCGGGACGGAGCGCCGGCCGCGACGGCATCGGCCGCCGCGCGCGATGAAGACCAGAACCACGACCAGGCGGCGCCGCACGCCGTCGACCACCCGGACCGGGACGCCGTCCTCACCCCGGCGCAGCAGGCCGCCGCTGTTCACGTCCATCAGCAGGCCGCGATGCCCGAGGAGTACCTGGAGGGCCGTACGACCGATCCCGCGACGTGGCTGCACACACCGAAGAACCTCGCCCGGCTGGCCGCCTTCACCCAGGCCGCCGAAGCCCGCGCCCGCATCGTCGCGGACGGACCGCAGCCGCAGCAGCCGGCCAAGGATGCCGATGACCCCGCCCGCCAGCAGCAGCACCACACAGCGCAGCCCGAGCAGGGCAGGGGAGCGGGCCGGGACCGCTGACGGGGACGCCAATCGGCCAGCGGCTGGCCGATTGGCGACTTCACCCCCGAGGCCCGGCGGACCGGACTGAGAATCGGGGCGTTGGCACCGGCACGGGAGGAACCTTGACCGACCTGCACGAACCGCTGGAACCGCTGGAGAGCTACCCCGACGAACTGCCCCCGCCCCGCCAGCGCGGCGACGTGAACCTGGTGGGCCTGCTCAGCATGGCCGACGACCTTGCCAAGACCGTGTCGGCGCTCCTCATCCGGGCGAGGTCTTCGGGCTCGGAAGTCCAGATCATGCCCCGGGAGATGATCCAGAAGAATCTGGAAAAGCACGCTGAGGAAGTCCTGGGGAAGGTCGTCTACCTCCAACGCCACGCCCACGCCGCGCTGCTCGGGCGGTGCGTGCTCGGTGCGGACTCCAAGGAGGACTGTTCCACGGAGGGCGCCGACCTCCAGCTCAACGTCTGGGACGACACCACGCGCCGGGACATCGTGGAAGACGGCACCACCGGCTGCGTCGCCCACATCATCGAAGCCGCCCGCCGGACTATGGCCGACCCCGCCAGCGAGAAGATCGTGCTCGCCTTCGTCCGCGACGCCGAAGGACTCGCCGTCTGCCGCGCCCTCGGACTCGGACCGGACGATGCCGAGCAGTTCTTGTACGGCGGCCTCACCCTGCGCCCCGAACACCGCGTCGGCTGACCCTCCCCTTCCCGCGGCCGCGCCCGGCCGCCAAGCCCCCGCATTGGAGCGCCACGTGCCCTACGAGGCCCGCGATCTGAACCTGACCGATCCGACGAAGGGCTACCTGAACTTCGTCCTCTACACCGAGCCCCAGCGCGGCGCCGCCACATCGTCGCTGAACGCCGTGCTGGACATCGAGGCCCAGCAGACCGTGACACCGCACTTCCAGGAGTGGCTGGGCAGGCTGGTGCGGTGCGAACCGAACGCGATGCACTGCACCCTCGTGCGGTCCACGGACATCCCGACCCTGTTCCACCCGTGCGTCACGGAGGACCCCAGCAGCCCGTCGGCGATCAGCGGCTCAGGCTGCATGTGCCGCCGGACCTTCTACGACCCCGAGTACGGGCTGCCCGTCGTCGGCAAGCACTTCAAGCACACGGGCGCCGACGGCACGGACCAGTGGAGCTACACGACGTACGCTCCGCTCGAACTGCGCCCGGACGACGTCTTCAGCCGCTTCCACACCGGCCGCGGTCTGTTCTGGGCCCGGACGGACAAGGGCGTCCTGTCGTTCCTTCCGCAGAGGAACGGCCTGGGCTACGAGATCGGGTACAACGGCGGCGGCCCGCACGCCCTGGCCGCCTACCTCACCCAGGTCGCCACGACCGACGGGCAGCACACGACTGCCGGCGCCCAGTACGAGGATGCGCACCCGGCGATCGTTGCCTGGACGCAGAGCAAGGCGGCGGACCGTGGCACGAACGAGCTGTCGCTCAGCGACCTCGAGGCCATGATGCAGAGCTGACCGCCGTCGCATCCGGGCGCCCCACGGACCAGCCGTCCGTGGGGCGCCCGCGTGTACGCCGGACCGGCCGCGCTCCGCCTCGCGGGACACAGGGCGAAGTCGTCGGCGCACCTGCCGGGACGCGATCGACGCGCACGTCCTGGAGGTGACGGTCAGGGGCGAGGGTGCGAGACCACACCCGACTACGGAGGCCCGCATGGTTGAACCGGTCCGGTTGTCCCTCTCGCCGGAGCAGCGTGAGCGCCTGGAGCAGCTCGCCGACGCCGCCCGGCTGCGCATGGCGCTGTACCCGTTGCCGACGTCGCCGCCCGTCCGTGGCCGCTCCCGCTCCCGGCAGTACCCCGGTGGCCGGCCGAACCTGTGGCGCACCGCGCGGGGCCGGCGCCGGGGCTGAGTGGACACGGTGGAGTCCACCGCGCACCGTGCACGGCGGGGAGTGGAGTCCACGGTGGTGCGGACCGGCCGGTCCACTCGGTGCGCTCCATCCGGTGGGGGAGTGCGGAACATCCCGGCATCCGGTGCGGTGGTGCGGTGCACCGGTGCGGCCGCCGACGATGCCGTGCACTCCCACCCGCCGCACCACCGCACCGGCGCGCCGCACCGCACGTTCCACTGCCGCGCGTCGGAGTGGCCGCCACTCCCGTCCGCTCCACTCGATGTGTGTACGGAGGGTGACGGTGCATCGGATGCGGTGCACTCGATGCACCCCCCTTGACCGGGTGTGCCGCCGGATTCCAACCAGCCCATCGGTTGGAAAGCAACCCTTGTCCACCCATGAGTTTCGGCGTGATCTTCGACGTTTCCCCTTGACACACTCCGCTACCACCAGCGAGACGCCCAGCACCGTGCCCTTGATGCCTGGTGCGGTAGGGGAGATCTCTCCCTCCCGGCGCACCGCGCACCGTCACCGTCCGTAGGGGCGGCGCGCGGTGCGGAGGATGCCGTGCATCGCCGCATCGCGGTGCGTTCCACCGGGTGGGAGTGCACGACATCGTCCGCACCGAGTGGAGAGTGGAGGCCACCGTGAAGCGCACCAGGCGTGGGTGGAGTCCACTCGGTGCGCTCCATCGGGTGGGTGGTGCGTTCCATTGCGTGCAACTCAACGCACCATGCGCGCGCCGGTCCGCACCCGCGCGCCACCGCCCCGGCCATCCGATGCGCGTGGCGCGCGCCGCCCGCCGCGTGTCGGCTTCTACGATCCGCGCGTGGGACAGACCCCGGCACAGAAGGCCGCCAAGGCGGCACGCGGGCAGCAGCCGAAGAAGAGGCCCGGCAAGGCGCAGCGCGAGGCGATCAAGCGGGCGCAGGCGGCGAAGAAGAAGGCGGGCGGCGGGAAGCCGGCCGCGAAGAAGACGGCGGCGAAGAAGGCGGTGCCGCTGCCGCGCGGATCGGTGCGGGCCGCCTACCCGGGCACCTGCCCGGCCTGCTTCAAGGACTACGCCAAGGGCGATGTCATCACGAAGGTGACCGACGGCTGGGGGCACCCCGGCTGCGCGCCCCGGCAGCTGTCGGCAGCCGAGCGCGAGTTCGCCCGGAACAAGGCCCGGATCGAGAGCGGCGAGACGTTCCGCGGCCAGAAGCCCTCGGACTGGCGGCGCGGAGCCTCGCCGTCCAGCACCCGGCCCGCCCGCTGAACTCCAGCCGGGAGATGTGGCGTCGGCCACGGACAAACCCGCACGACATGGGGGTGGTCAAGGAGGAATCGGACACCCCCTCTCGCTGATCGTTAGACGACGGTCAAGGGGTGCTTTCTCACGGTGGCCCCGGCCCGCGCGCACATCCGCGTACGGGCCGGACGACTGCCGACCCGGCCCGCAAGCCGGAGAAACCGAGGACCCCGTGCCCGCCGACCTCACTCCCGACCCCACCTTCGAGCCGCACGAGCCGGCCGACCGCAGCCCCGCTGACGGCGTCGACCAGGCCCCGCCGGCCCCCTCCACGGGCCCCTCCATCGCCCCCTCCACGGCCACTTCGCCCGCCGGGCGGATCCGCGCAGGTCAGCCCGGGAAGTCAGGGTCCGGCGACGCGTTCGACAACCCTTCTAAGTCTTTGAAGCAGACATGGAAGCCGACCCACACCAGGAAGAAGGAAGTGCTGACGGCTCTGGGGATCTTCCAGAGGGCTACCGCTGACCACCTGTGGCGGATGCTCCGGCCCGGAGACCGGCACGACCGGTGCACGAGGGACACCCTCAACGCCCTCAAGGGCGAGGGGAAGGTCCGGGTGGAGACACGACTGGAGTCGGGACACCAGCTGTGGGTGCTGACCGAGCGAGGACACAAGGAAGCCAAGCAGCTGCTCCCGAAGAGCGCGCGGATGTCCGTGCTGCGCAAGCTCCAGTACGACGACGACGGAGAGCCGGTCGACGGTGACGGCTACGACGAACACGCCGCCGCCGTCACCTCGACCGCGGCCGTGCTCACCGGAGCCGGGTACGGCACCCCGCTGTCCTGGCAGACCGAGATCGCCCACCGCCTGCCGTACGGGTACACCCAGTACGCCGACCTGACGATGCGCGCCCCGGACGCCGGGGTGCCCGCGATGCTCCTGGAGGTCGACCGCGTCAACGAGCCCGTCGACGACCTGACGGCGAAGCTGCGCCGCTACAACGACTGGTTCGAGCTCCTGGCGCCGAAGGCCGACAAGGACAGGGAGAAGGCTGCCCGGCGGCAGGGGGCGGCGGTGCACGACTTCCGGCTGTGGTCGCGGATCTACCCGGCGACCGGGCGGGAGGGCTACGTGCCGGTGGCGTTCGTGTTCACGGGCAAGACCGCCGCGCAGCGCGAGAGCCGGATGCGGCGCCTGGAGCAGGCCGCCCGCCGCTACTTCGCCGGCACCCGGTACCCGTGGGCCGGGTTCACGGCCGTCGACTACCACCAGGCGGTGCCCGTGGTCGTCACCGAGCTGGAGCGGATCACCGCCGACCCGGCCGGGGCTGCGGGTCCGGTGTGGCGGCGGCTCGGGCGCGATGAGTGGCAGACGCTGAGCGAGGCCCTGGACAACCCGGACGGCGAGCGGCTCTACCGGAGGGAAGAGGAACAGTCCCGCCGGCGGCAGGCGGAACGCAAGGCCGCGGAGCGCGAGGCGCAGCGGCCGGTGTGCACGCAGTGCGGGACGAAGTTCACCGACGAACGCTGGCAGGTAACCGCGGGGTCCTCGTGGCACGGCCAGTGGGACGGGCTGTGCGGATCGTGCGCGGAGCAGGCCGCCGACCGCGCAGAGGCTGAGCGCGTCGCGCGCCGCCAGGCGGAAGAGGCGGAACGCGCGGCGGCCGAAGCGCCGGCCGTGAAGCCCCGCGGGCTGTTCGGGCGCCGCCGGTAGCCGGGCGGCTTCCGTCTCCGGCCGGACAGGCGGCCCGGCCGGAGGCGAGGATGAGCACCGCGAACAACGACGTGAAGGAGCCGATCGACGTGTCCCTGGTGCGCAAGAACTGTGCGGTGGCCACCCAGCTGACGGTGGAGGAACACCGCGAGCTCGCCAACCTGCGCTTCGGCGCGAACGCGCTGGAGGACTTCACCTGGTGCGAGGTGGAGTCCGGTCACGAGGGCGAGTGGCACTACGCCCTCGGACAGACCGCCAGCGACGGCAACTGGTGGTTGCGCTGGCGGCCCGGGGCCCGTGAGCTGGTCAATCTTCCGCCCTGCACCGCCCGCGACACCGAGCACGCCCCGGACGACCCGACGCCGTGCCTGCTGTTCGACGGCCACGACGGCCGCCACACCTTCGAGTTCGGCATGGCGACCAACCGGCAGGGCCTGCTGCACCGGGCGCTGACGGTCGGCGACGTGCGCAAGGCGATCGAGGGCCTGGACGACGACACCGCCGTCCGGGTCGGGGCCGTCGCCACGGGCGTCCTGCCCGACCTCGAGTTCGAGGCGCTGCTCCAGGCGGTGGGCGAGGGCGGCGTCGAACGCCTCGCGCCCGGCGGGGGAGTGGAACCAGCCCTGGTGCTCCTCATCGGCCTGGGCTCGGTGGACCAGAGCGACCGCGAGGTCATCTGACCGGAGGCCGCCTTGCCCGCCCACTCCACCGGGCGGAAAGATCGACACAGACCACCGACGTCATCGAGGGGGAAGAACACGGTGAGCAACACGCTGCTGCGTCCGGACGGCTGGCTCGTGCTGGGGCTGCCCTGGCCGGAGAAGACCCAGGACGGCTGGGGCGAGTGCGCCCTTGCCATCGCCCCGCAGATGATCCCCCGCCACCTCGTCAGCAAAGGCGCCGGCATCGCGCTCGACCTCGCGACCGGCCTGGCCCGCGACCAGAACGAGGGGCCCGGCAAAGCGGTCTTCTTCTCCGACGTCACCCTCTGGCTCGACAAGCAGGGCAAGGACTGGGCGGACTTCGGAGCCGACTACGAAGCCGTCATCGACGAACTCGTCAAGGCACCGGTCCCGCAGCTCTATATGACGCTCGTGCAGAAGGCCCACGCCATCCTGTGCGACGCGAGCCGCGACGGGGTGCGCCTGTACTACCCCGGCGGCCAAGTCGAGCACGTCACCCCACAGGTCCGCGCCGACGTCCACGCCGCGATCACCACGAGCCTGGAGCGGGACTGGCCGCCCTACATCCAGGGCCTCATCGACCGCGGCGCCCTCCAGACCCAGTAGCACCGCATCGCTCCCGCCTCGGGCCCGGCCACCCCGGCCGGGCCCGACGCCGTCTCCGCCCCCCGTTGTCGGTGACGGCTGGAAGGCTGGTCGGATGAACGGTGACGAGCAGCTGCTGACCGGTCGCGTCTACGGCGCGGACCACGACGACCCGAACCCCGGCCCGCTCCCGCACCGGACCTACGCCGAACTGGTCGGCGGCCCGCTGGACGGCCTGCTGCTCGACATCCACGGCTGGCGCACCGAGGAAGTCGACGACGGCGTCGCCCTGACGACCGAGCTGTCCCGGTGGCCCGGCGGCCGCGCCCTGTACGACCCGCAGCCCGGCGAGCCCCGCACGCCTGGCCCCGGCGTCAGCTGCCGCTTCTACTACTCCGGCGACACACCCTGACCCCGGCCGCCGGCCCCGGCGCCCGGGGTGCCCTCGGTCAGCTGGGCGGCGGTGTTCTCGATCCACAGCAGCGTCCACTCGACTCCGGCCCGCCACCCGGGCTCCGCGCTGTCGCACCGGCCTTCGGCGTCGGCGCGGATGTTGGCGGCGAGGGCGCGCAGATCCTTCTGCAGTCCCTGCCGCTTGGCCGTGTCCATGGCCTGGATCATGTCGTCGGTGATGTCACCGGGTCGCAGTGCGCTCATTGCCCCACCCTGGACGACCGACCCCACGCAAGGCCACCCCTGCCTCGTGCGAAGGGCCTCGCGGCAAAGCCCTGGTCACCGCGTGATCTCCCATGACAGGCTCGTGAGCTTCCAGGCGGAGGGAACGAGAAGATGAAGAACGGCTTCGCGGAGACGCCGGGCGAACTGTGCCCGGACTGCACAGCGGGCCCCGCCCGGGAGAACGTCCGCGTCGCGGGCGGCACGCCGTACGAGATCTGGCACACCTCCGACTGCCCGGAGTGGACCGTCATGCAGATCAGCTTGGAGGCAGGCTCCCGGCGCATCAAGGAACAGGACGCGTGGGCCAAGGAGCTCTTCCCCACCGTGCACGAGCGGCTGAAGCATGCTGCCGAAAGCCTGCCGCCGGACAGCCCCGCCCAGCCGTTCGTCGACGCTCTGACCGAGCTGGTCCAGGCCCAGGCCGACACCACCGGCTTCGTGGTCCTGCACCGGTGGGTGGAGATCCTGGAGCGCCACTTCCCGCCCCAACTGCCGGACCCTGAGCACACCACCGAGTAGCGGTCAGGCGGCGTCGCCGTCGCCGGGCGGAAGCTGAGGCCGGCGGATCCGCTCACGCTCGACCTCGGCAGCGATGACCGCGCGCTGCGTCTCGCCACGCTGCTCGATGGCCGTCCGCTCCGTCGCGCCGCGCTGCTCGATGTGCGCCTTCGCCACCCGCCCGGCCACCGTGACCGCCGTGGCGACGGGCAAAGCCGTGACCAGGATGCCCGGCCAGGCGGAGCCGGTGAGGGAGTCACCCGGCTGGAATTCGGTCGGCGGAACATCAGGCTCGTCTGTACTCATAGCCCCCATCGTCCGGCCCTCGCACCCCTGTTGACCAGCACAGTCACCCGTGCGGCCCACAGGGGGCGGTCAGGGGTCGGTGATGTAGTCGGACCCGATGGACGTCACCGCTCGGGCAGCTTGCGGCGAAGACCGTCCATCGCCTTCTTCACGTCCCCGAGCTGGTCGCCGAGCACCCGCATACGCCAGTCCAGGCGCTCCATCCGGGCAGCGGCCGCCAGCGACGCGAACGTCTGCGCCATCTGCGCCGCGCCCGCCTCGCCCGCCAACGCCTTCTTGACGTACCGGGCGGCCATCGCCTCGTACTGCTTCGCGCGCTCCACCGCAGCCTTGAACTCGGGTGCGTCGTCGTCGTGTTCGGTCATGGAGCCCCTCCCAGGTTGATCTCTCCTCACCGTTGTACCGACCGCCCCGCACAGGCGGAGCCGCTGCCGATTTTCGGGCCGAAAAGTTGTCCACAGATCGCAGCTCAGGGCCCACTTTTCGCCGCGCTCTATCCACAGGCCAACGGCTTTACGGTTCGTGTCCGCTTCCGGGTGTGAGGTGCCGGGACGCACACCGAAAGGGCACGACCGATGGCACAGACGAAGTTCGACAAGCAGGTGGAGGAGACCGCCGAATCCCTCGCGTTCGGCATCGGCCGGTTCCTGGCCGGCCGACCGATGGACGGCGAGCGCAAGACCGACGCCACGTTCTGGCGCTCGGGCACCCGGGTCCTGCCGAAGGTCGAAGGCCGCGTCTCCCGGTCCTCCTACCGCGCCGGGTGGAAGCGCCTGACCTTCCGCATCAGCTCGCTGGCCGCCGTCGGCGGGGGCGGCTACCAGGCCGGGTGGGTCCATCAGGACGCCACCGTCGCCACCGCCCAGGAGATATGGGCCAACCCGGATCCCGCGCTCGCCGCGCTGGAGCAGACCGGAATCGCCGCCGTGTCGACCGCGGCCGTCGGGACCGCCGCCTACCTCGCGCTGACCCGCAAGCGCCGGGAGCTGATGCGGGAGTGGGTCCTCCCGCTGCACGAGGCCCTCGCGCTGCCGCTTCGCCTGCCGGAGCAGACCGACCCGCGCCGCTACCTCCACATCCCGCGCAACTTCTCCGAGGACGACGCGGTGATCCGCGTGGACGTGCCGGGCCGCCTGGACTTCTCCAAGGACCTGGTCGTCGACATCATCACCACCAAGCTCGCCCTGGAGGGCGTCACCTTCTCCTGGCACCTGGCGGGCCGCGAGACGTACGTGACGGTGAAGAAGACCCGCAAGCCCCCGGCGAAGGCGGCCTTCAAGGACCCGAAGATCCGCGAGATCGTGGCCGCAGCCAAGGAGTCCGCGCCCGTCATCGGGATCGGCTCCGCCGGGCGGATCGTCACCGTCGACCTGGACGCGGAGTCCCCGCACATCCTCGTCAACGCCTCCACCGGCGGCGGCAAGTCGGTGACCCTGCGGTGCATCGCCTGCCAGATGCTCCACCACGGCAGCCTCGTGTTCGTCCTGGATACCAAGCGGATCTCCCACCCGTGGGCGTCCGGCCTGCCCGGGGTCACGTACTGCCGCGACATCGCCGACATCCACGACCAGCTCATCGCCCTCGGCATCGAAGGCCGGCGCCGTACCCGCGTCGCCGACGACCTGGGCATCGACGCCGACCCGAAGGACATCGGCCCGCGGCTGCTGATCCTCCTCGAAGAGGTCAACGCGACGATGAAGCAGCTGGCCCGCTACTGGGAGAAGACCCGCGAGTCCGGCGACCCGAAGGTCTCCCCGGCCGTCGACGCGCTCAACGAGATCCTCTACATGGGCCGCCAGCTGCGCATGCACGTCCTGCTGGTCGCGCAGTCCGCCACCGCCCGCGCCCTGGGAGGCCCGGAGGCCCGCGAGCAGTTCTCCACCCGCATCCTGGCCCGCTACAGCGTCAACGCCTGGCGGATGCTCGCCCCCGAGGTCCACCCGGCGCCGAAGTCCACCAAGCACCACGGCCGCGCCCAGGTCGTTTCCGGCGGGTCCGCGCGGGAGACGCAGATCCTGTTCTTCACCGAGGCAGAAGCCCGCGAGTGGGCCACCACCGGCAAGCCGGCCCCGCCCGCAGTCGGCGCACAGCCGGGCCCGGTGCAGCTGCAGAAGCCGCCCGCCGACTCCCTCACCGACGCCTGGTCCACGCCCGCCCCCGACCTGCCGCCCGCCTCCGAACTGCCCGCCGACCGTGGCGCGCTCGCCGACGCCGGGAGCCTCACCCCGGCCCCGGCCGCCGACCCGGGCGGCCCCACGGACCAGACCCCGCCGCCGCCGACGGCCCCGGGCGACGACGACCAGGCGGTGGGGCTCCGTGAGGCCGCCGAACACCACCTGCCCGGCATCACCCTGGCCGCGCTGCGCTTCGCCCGCGCCAACGACCCGGCCTTCCCCGACCCGGTCGACAAGCGCGGCGCCGAGCTCCTCTACCGCGTCGGCGACCTCAAGAAGTGGGCCCGCAACCGGCCCCGGGCCGCCACCGGCACCACCGACCTGGACTGACGGCGGTGGGTGGCGGGTCGGAAATCCGACCCGCCACCCACCGATCCGGACCTGTCCGCTTTCCCCGACACGATCCCCCCGGCCCTGGAGAACACCCGGTTCACCAGGCACTACACAGAAGAGGAATACCCCGCCATGAGCAAGACCGCGCTCCCCACGAAGCTCAGCTTCCACGCCCCCGACCTGCGCGAGCAGATAGAGGCCCTGCCCGAAGGGACCGCGCTCATCGGCATCAGCACCCACGGCGACGCCATCGCCGTCGACCTGACCGGCGAATGCCCGCACGTCCTGGTCTGCACCTCCACCGGCGGCGGCAGCACCACCGTGCTGCGCTCCCTGACCGCCCAGTTCCTCCACCAGGGCGCCCACGCCCTGGTCATCGACCCCAAGCGGATCTCCCACCTGTGGGCCAGGGGCCTGCCGACCGTCACCCACCGCGGGAACGTCGCTGGCATCCACGACGCCCTGGTCGGCCTCGGGGAGGAACTGGCGCGCCGCCTCGACCTCAACGACAGCGAGCTGGACGCCACGCCCCGGCTCATCGTCTCGGTGGACAGCGCCTACAGCGCGCTGCGCCAGCTCACCCGCTACTGGGAGACGTTCCGCGGCAAGGACGACCCGCACACCTCCCCGGCCGTCGCCGCCCTCGAGGCCGCGCTGTGGACCGGACGCGCCGCCCGCGTCCACGTCATCCTCGACGGCACGCCCGCCCCCGGCGTCCTCGGGGCCGCGCCGCACGAGATGTTCGGCACGGTGATCCTGGCCCGGGTCTCCGCCAGCACCTGGCAGCGCCTCGCCCCGCTCGCCGGCCCCGCGCCGAAGCCGAGCAAGCACGGAGGCCGCGGCCACGTCGTCCAGCACGACGGAGTTCACGAGACGCAGGCGATCTGGATGACCGACGCCGACGTCGTCACCTGGCTCACCGACCCGGACGACACCCAGAGCTGACCGGGCGCCGGACATGCCACGGGCCCCGGGGGAATCAGCCATGACATCCCCGGGGCCCGGAATGGGTTCACGCTGTCCAACGACCGCGCGTCTCCAGCGTCACGCGGTGGCCGGCTCCGGCACTTGGAGTGCGTCCGCGACCCGACGGGCCATCGCGGCCACCTCCGGCGGGAACCGGTCCAGCGACCCGAGGTCGTTGCACAGCTTGGCCCGCAGCCCGTGCAGGCACGCCATCGTGAACAGCACCTCCGGGCTGTCCTCGGGCTGCTGCGCGCCCTCCGCCTCGCGCTGCCCGCGTCCGTACAGCATTCGCACCGTCCCGAGCTCGCTGGCGTCGGCGGGCGCCGTCTGACCGAGCAGGCCCGCCAGGTGCGCCCGGTCGTCCTCCTGCGGTCCGTCGGCTCGACTCTGCTGCTGGCTGAGCTGGAGGTAGCCGTTCAGGGTCTCCGGGTCCACGCCGTTCTGCTGGCAGTACGCGGCGATCAGCATGGCCACGCTGTTCATGGTGTCGGCCGCGTCGGTGGACCGGTAGAGCGTCATCCGCTTCCAGTCCCGGGCGACGTCCGAGGCCGCGTAGCTCATGACCTCCTGGCAGCGCTCAACCGCCTCGTACACCATCTGGTTGACCGCGCGGCGCAGCGGCTCGGGCATCGGGGTGTGTTCCATGGCCGCACGCTAGAGGCCCGCGCGCCTGGAGTCCGCCGTCGCGGCCCCGCGCTCACCCGGACGGACCAGGAGCTGTTCCGGCCCGCCGCCCGGTGCCGGGTGCTCCGGCAGCGGAGGCGCCCTTGACGCCGGTCCCGGCCTGCGGGACGGTCTGCGCAACTATGCGCAACCGAGTCACAGGGGAGTACGTGATGACGCTACGGTTCGTCGGGATCGACCCCAACACCGGCGGTGAGGGATCAGCGACGGTGTGGGTGGAAGAGGAGAGCGCGGACCTGGTCCTCCAGGGCGAGGAAGCCGACGCGCTCCTCAAGTCCCTGGTCGGCTCCACCGAGTGGGTCGCCGGCCACAAGACGGGGATCCCGCCGCACGAGCGGGTGATCCGGATTCCGTTCCACATGGTGCAGATCTTGAGGGAGGCGTGCGATGCCGCTGAACGCGCAGCAGCTGAACACCGCGACGTTCGCTGAGCTGCTCGCCGACACCCACCGCACGGCGGTCCACCTGGAGATGCGCGACCTGTACGCCGTCGGAGACGAGACGGACGACTACGCCGCCTTCCTGGCCACCGGCGTCCCCAACCTCGACCCGGCCCGCTCCTTCTGGCCCCAGTGGATGCCGCTCGTGCAAAGCGCGGTCGCCCGCGGCGTGGTGATGCGCCGCGCCCGGATCGTCTCCGAGCCGGTCACCGACTACATCCGCTACGAGCACGCCATCACCCCGCTCAACCTCCAGGCCGGGGAAGACGTGCGCTGGCTGCCCCGCCGCCGCGCCTCCGACATCGCGCTGCCCGGCAACGACTTCTGGCTCCTGGACGACCGGCTCGTGCAGTTCCACCACTTCACCGGCACCGGCGACTGGGCGACCGACGGCAAGGAACGCACCACCGACCCGGCCGCCGTCGCGCTCTGCCGCGCCGCCTTCGAGACCGTGTGGGAGCGCGGCGTCCCGCACGAGAAGTACACCGTCCCAAACCACTGAGCAGAGCACCGTGAGCGCATCCCCATCGTCCAGCGCACAGGCCGCCCGCGAGGCCCTGGCCGTGCGCCTCAGCCACCTGCGCAAGGACGCCGGCCTTTCCGGGAAGGACCTGTCCGCCCGGTGCGGCTGGCACCCGGCGAAGACCACCCGCATCCAGAAGGCCGACGCCCCGCCCTCCGACGCGGACATCCGCGCCTGGTGTTCGGCGTGCGGCGCGGACGACCAGGCCGACGACCTCATCGCCACCGCCCGCGCCGTCGACTCGATGTATCTGGAGTGGCGCCGCCTCCACAAGGACGGGATGCGCAAGGTCCAGCAGAACTGGAACACCCTGCACGAACAGACCCGCGTCTGCCGGGTCTACGTCTCCAACGTCTTCCCGGGCTTCTTCCAGACACCCGGCTTCGCCACCGCCCTCATGGAGCAGATCACCCGCTTCCAGGGCACCCCCAACGACGTCACCGAAGCGGTCGCCGCCCGCATCGCCCGCTCCCGCTTCCTCTACGAGGGCGGGCACCGCTACGTCGTGCTCATGGAGGAGTCCGTCCTCCGCTTCCGCACCGCCGACCCCGAGGCGATGCGCGGGCAGCTGCGCCACCTCCTGGCGGTGATGCCGCTCGCCTCGGTCTCGCTGGGCATCGTCCCCTTCACCGCGCAGCGCACCGTCTGGCCGCTGGAGGCGTTCTACCTCCACGACGACACCGTGGCCGTGGTGGAGACGCTGACGGCGGAGATCAAGGTGACGCAGCCGCGCGAGCTCGCCGACTACGCCAAGGCGTTCGCCGGCCTCACGGAGATGGCCGTCTACGGCGACGCCGCCCGCGACCGCATCACGGCAGCGATCGACGCCCTGGGGTGAACTTCCGCAATTTCCCGCAATCTCGTTGAGGACGGAGCCGGAGCCTCCGTAGCGTCGAACGACACCGACGCGACCACTCAGCACACGGAGGCGGTGCCATGAGCGCATCCACACCCGCCGGACCCGCACCCGACGGCCCCGGCCTCCAGCGGCCCGACTTCGGCCGGCCTTCCTCCGCGCTGCTGGAGCGCGCCGTACGCGGCTACGCCCGCTTCCTCGCCGACCCGGACCCGGACGCCGACAGGGGCGACCACGGCCAGGCCGACGACGCGGCGGGCGTGCGGTGAGCGGGGCCTACGCCGTGCTCCACGACCCCGAGGGCCTGCTGGACGCCGAACTGCCCCTGGACCGTGCCCCGCACGAGGCCCTCGTCACCGCCGTCCTCGCGTGGAAGGACCCGGACCTCGCGCCCCGCGACTACGAGCAGATCGCCCTCCAGCTCATCGGCCACGCCCGCGCGGTCGCCACCGACGTCCGGCGTCTCGCCGCCGCCCTGCCCAAGAGCGACGGCCGCGGCGCCCTCGCCGAACTCATCCTCCGCGAAGCCGACGGCCGCCTGTCCGCCCCGCTCAACGGCACCGCCCGCTGCGTCCAGAACCGCGCCCGCCTCGTACAGGCCCTCTACACCCGGCTGGACCGCCTCACCGAACCCGCCCCGGCCACCACGTAGTTCGCCGGGGGAGCACCCCGAAGATCCCAGTCCCTACACGCACACCAGTGCGATGCCGCAGCTCAGGACCCCCGGGCATCGCACCCCAGTGCGTGTAGGACCTGGGAGCGGCCCCGCTGGCCCCGGACAGCGAAGGACCCCGAGCACCCGTGCGCTCGGGGTCCTGTCGCCGCTCTCACCGCTGCCGCTTACCAGTCGTCAGGTGCGCTGCCCACCCACGCGATCGGCCGGCCTTCGCCGTTGCGACCCCAGTGCGGTTCCTCCATCGAGGTCTCGTGCCCGTCGGGCAGCACGCAGATCCGCCCCCAGCGCCCGTGCTTGCCCGCACAGAGCCCGGCGAGCCCGTCCGCGTCACCCGCAGCCACGGCCTGGTCGTAGCGGTCCTGGAACGCCTGGAGACGGGCGCCCAGCTCCATGCCCATCTCCGTCTCCGCCGCCTCCACCCGCTCCCGCGCCTCCTGGACGCCGGGGTCGGACAGCACGGCCGAGATGACGTCCTCCGCCTCCGTGAAGGCCCTGGTGCGAGCGTGCCGACGTACGGCGTCCTGCACGCGCTGTTCCTCCGCTGCGCTCATTACGCCGCTCCTTCCGTGGCCGCCCACTCCAGCCCGAGGCCGGCCAGCGTCCGCAGCTTGTCGGCGGTCAGCTTGGTCCGGCGGCTCTTGGAGTTGGACAGGAACACACCGAGCCGCACCTCCGTCCCGTCCGGCAACGCCTCTACGTGGGCCCTGGGGACCGTCACAGAGCCCGTACGGGCCTTGTACTGCGTCAGGGCCGCAACGCCCCGCTCGAAGGCGCTCACGGGCGCCGTGGACGGCTCCGTCGGCGCGGCCTGCTCCACCGGGGCCGGAGCGGCGAGCGGGGTGACGCCTACGGCCTCTAGGCGCTCGCGTTGCCCGTCGGCCAGGGCCGCCCACACCTCGGGCTTCCGCTGCCGCGCCAGCCACTTGCCGACGTCCATCCCGTGCACGGTGAAGCCGGGCAGGACCTCCGCCGGGCCTTCCTCGTCACGCACCAGCTCGCGCAGCGCGGCGTAGTGCCGCTGCCACTCGGTGGGCCACGACGGGTTCCAGTCCTCGTCCACGGCCGCCAACGCGGCCTCCCACTCCGGGTGTTCGGCCAGCGCACCGGGACGGCGCAGGTTGGACAGCCACTGGCCGACCGGCTTGTCGAGCGCGGCCGCCGACCGGGGCGCGCACAGCGTCCAGTGCTCCGCGAAGTACACCCGGGCCGCCGCCAGGTTCTCCTGGAACCGCGCGTCGGCCGCCGACCAGGCCATGCCCAGCTTCTCCAGCCGCGCCGCCCGCCGGCCGTTCATCTGCCCGGCCCCGTACGCCCGGCGCTGCTCCGCGACCCACTGACCGAGCGGGAACGCGCCCTCCTTGTGCTCGTACGGCACCCGGGCGTGGCCCTCGCGCTCCGCGTACTCCTTGAGCTTCGCCCAGCCGCGCGCCCAGTCCTGCCGCTCCGTGTCGATCACGTTGAAGGACACCCAGTTCGCGACCATCACCGGATCACGCGGCGCCGCAAAACGGAGCAGGAGACGGGTTTCTTCCTCGTTATCGGCGGGCGCGGCACCGATGTATTCGGAGGGCTGCACGTCGGCCTTCTGAGGCTCCTGCGGAATCGCCAGCAATTCCACGGCCTCTTCATCGTGAGCCCGCAGACCCTCAAGGACTTTCACCAACGGCTTGTACGAACCCGAGGTGAACATGTCCTCCGGGCTTTCGTCAGGCTGGAGGAAAACCGGCACGATCAAAGAGGCGAGCTTTCCCTGTCCGGGCTTCTGGCGCAGCGCCCGGCCGATGGCCTGGACGATGTCGTGCGGGGCGCCCTTGGGGTCCAGGAGCGCCACCGAGTCCACGGCCCGGATGTCCACGCCCTCCCCGAGGACGCGGCAGTTCGACAGGACCGCGCGTCGGGCGGTGGAGCCGAACTTGCCCAGCACGTCCCGCCGGCGCTCCGGGACGTGCTCGCCGCACAGCCAGTCCGCCCAGATCTCCGCCGGGTACTTCTCGGGCTGGTCAGCGTGCAGCCGCTTGGCCACGCGCTCCAGGCCCTCCGCGTACGCCGCGGCCTCTATGGTCCGGTGGTGGAAGGTGATGCAGGTCTGGAGGTTGTGCTGCTCCATCGTGTGCAGCAGCGCGGCCTGGAGCGCCCCCAGGCGCTGCCCGCGGACCTCCTCGGTGTGCCGCTCCTCGCCCATCAGCCGCTCCGGGGTGACGACCGGGTCCTGGAGCTCCAGGACGATGATCTGGTACCGCGCCAGCAGCTTCCGCGACACCGCCGACGCCAACGAGAGCTTGTAGAGGACCGGCCCGAAGACCTTCTCGTCGTCCATGGAGGCCGCCATCTCACGCGGCAGCGGGTCACGCACCCCCTCGGCGACCTCGCGGCTCAGGCGCTCTTCCCAAATCCGGGGCGTCGCCGTCAGGTACAGCCGGCGGTGCGCCGGGATCTTCGTCTGGTCGTGGATGTCCGCCCACGCCTTACCCATCGACCCGCTGGTCCGGTGCGCCTCATCGACCACCGCCAGGTCCACCGGGTCGAGCTTCTGCCCATAGGCGCCTTCGAACGCCTCCACGAGCACGCCCAGGGACGCGTAGGTGGCGTAGATGGTGACCGGCCCGGCGCTGTGCCACAGCGCCAGCTGCACGGGGTTGGTGGTGCTCCGGACGCCCAGGTGCCACAGCTCCGGGTCGTCCAGCGGCGAGCACACCATGACGGCCGGCCCCTTGTGCCCAGCCTCGCTCCACGCCTTCACGGTCTGCGCCAGGAGATCGAGGGTCGGCACCACCACGAGAATGCGGCCCTTGGGCACGATCCGTTTTGCGGATGCCGCCGCGATGATGGTCTTTCCTGTTCCGCACGCGGCGTGCACCTGCCCGCGCAAGCCATTCCAGGGAATGCCGCCCGGCGGGATATCGAGGCCGCGCACGATGGCGGCTACGGCCTCAATCTGGTGTTCACGCAGTTTCACGGCCATTCCCGTGTTCTCCTTTTCGCGGAATGCGGCGCGTAATTGGAATGAGGGTCCGGCGCGATGAGTGGCGGGCCGGGGTGGTGGTGTCTGGTCCCAGACTCTACACACTCGGTACTCTTGATGCATCACCCACGCGACAGCTTCCCCCTTGAGGCTGATACTTGGCCGAATATCGCCCCGTGCGCGCGGTTCATAGGGTATGCTGGCAGGGCATTGGTGAACGTAAGCGGCCGGTTTAGAGAGTGGGGGAGTGGTCAGGGTGGAGCGCAGCGGAGCCCGTCACTGCGGTGGGGCCGGCACCCCGTCAGGCCGACGGTCCGTCACTTCCGTTGCTGGGGTGGTTAGCAGGAACCCCAAGCCCTACACAGTCCCGCGCGTGATGCACCCCCTCGTAGCCAGCCCCGGTGATCGCGCTTGCGCGGTCGCCTCCAATTCGCGCTTGCGCGAATTACATTCCGTTAGGAATTCCGTTTACGGAATTCCATTCCCCCGCTTGCGGGGGAATCCGAATTGCGCTTGCGCAATTCGCGCCCTTGCCATCGCCCCGCAGATGATCCCCCGCCACCTCGTCAGCAAAGGCGCCGGCATCGCGCTCGACCTCGCGACCGGCCTGGCCCGCGAC